>CACXDV010000177.1 GCA_902766585.1 uncultured Ruminococcus sp. | reverse complement strand
TATTTTTTCGTTGAACTTATAGACTAAAACGACCGAACGAAACGGAATCGCAGCTCATTGTACATTGTCAGGAGGCTGTGATTTTGAAGGTCTTGACGGTCACATAGTCGCTTGCGTCCTGAATGTATATTCTTGCTTCATATGTTCCCGCTGTTTCGGCGGTAAATGAAACGGACTGATAGGTAGCGCCTCTCTTGCCTATGGTCTTCCATGAAGTTGCACCGGGCTTTTTGTATTCATAGGTGTAACGGTAGGGGGCAGTTCCGCCCGACGGTACAGCCGTAAGCTTAACACTGTCGCCTGTATTGACAGTGGTTGCACTTACCTTGGATTTATTCACGAGAAGTGTACCTGTCACATTTACACTGACACTGTAATTCTTCACCTTGCCGCTGCTGTCCTTTATGAGTACGCGGACTGCATAGGTTCCGGGAAGTTTTGCAGTAAATACCTTTGAGGTAACTGTTCCGTACTTCTCACCGAGAGTTGTCCATGAGGTTTTGCCGGGCTTCTTTATCTGATATGTGTAGTAGTAAGGAGCATTTCCTCCCTCGGCAGCGCCTGTTATCGTCATCTTGGTTCCGCAGAGAACATCAGCTGCATTGATGGAGGAAACATTTTTAAGCTCAGCAGCAGCCTCCTCAACGGCAAGACTGAATTTCTTTGCCGCAGTTTTTCCTGCATTGTCCTTAACGCTGACAAGTATCTCATACGTTCCGGCAGATGCGGGAGTAAAGGTTCCTGTGCTTTCTGTGCCGTATTTTTTGCCTATTACCTTCCATGTGTTTGATGTTGAAAGCTTATACATCATAGCATAGGTATAAGGTGCGCTTCCTCCCTCGGCAGATGCATTTATGGTGACCTCGGTATTCTTGTTTACCGCAGTCGCACTGATTGTTGAGGTATTGGTAAGCTTCTTGAGCGCAGGGATGATTTTATAGGTGGAATAGCTGCATTCAGTACATTCATCATAAGGCTCCCAGCCGGATTCATTTTCCGTTGCTGCCTTGCCCTCGTGATGCTCAAGATGGTGCTCCGTCTTCGGAAGCTCATTGTATGTGGTATAATCGCAGTTTTCACAGGTATCATATTCATCCCAGCCTGTCTCTGTACAGGTAGGCGCCTTTGCAGTATGATGAACTATGCTGTGACCTGATGCCGGAATGACATGATAGGTCGAAAGTCCGCATTCTGTACATTCGTCATATGCATCATAGCCGTTTTCGGTACAGGTAGCAGGCTTTGCTTCATGGTGAACAAAGCTGTGACCTGAAGCCGGAATTATCTCTCCGCCTGTCTTATGATCACAATATGTACAGTAATCATATGCAGTATGTCCGTCCTCGACACAGGTAGGCTCAACCGCTGCAATATGTACTATATGATGACTGCCTGCCGCTGTGGTAAAGGTAAGGCTTTCGCTTGCATGACCGCATGAGCAGCTCTTGTAATAGGTCGCGCCCTTATCGCAGCTTCCGCTTACAAGGTATTCGGATGACTTCACCTGCTTTGTACAGGTATGCGCGGGAATAATATGTGTAAATCTCTGATTTGTTTTGATAATGCTGATCTGTTCCTCAGCAGAAGCCTCTGTTTCATCAAATCCGTTTTCTCCTGTAAATACTCTGATGCTGTGTACCTTGTTATCCGCATTGAAATTGAGATCGGAAGAAACCAAAGCGCCGTTTATCAGATAGGTATCTCCGGATATGTGCATATTCAGGGGCTTGAACATATATTCGCCGTTGTAATAATAGATCGTATTGTCTTTATTCTCAAGTGAAATACCGTATGCGATTTTTTCAAATGAAACAGTTCCGGTACTCTTGAGACGGATATCACTGCTGTTGCTGAAAATACCTCTTGTCATAAGCGTATCATTGCTCCAGCCGAAAATGCTCAGATCTCCGTTTCCTGAGATCGTAAGCTCTCCGTCCGCATAGATTCCGCAGCTTAACCATGCGCTTCCGCTTTGCATATTTATCTTATTATCGCCGATAAGAACAATATTAAGGGCATGATCCGAAGCTATCACTGCTTCCTTGAGTGTCATTGAATAGCCAAGACCGTTTTCCTTCTCGACCGGCAAGCCGACAGAAGTAAGATCAAGATTTTTAAGCGTAAGGGTATCGGTATCAGCATCATAATGCCAGCCGTCTCTATCAAGATCGCCCTTATTAAGCTCGGTAACTCTTACCTTGCCGACATTAACGCCGTAATCTGTGGATGCTGTCCTGAACTGCCTGTTGTAAACCGTACCGTCAACACCCTGTCTGTAATAAAGCGTATATTCGGTATTCGGTTCAAGTCCGTCAACATAACCGCCTGTATAGAAATGGTTACCGTCAACGGATAACTGTAAGCCGAACACATTTCCCTCAAAGTCAGCGCGAACTTCATCAACGCCTGCTGAAATTTCTATATCCTCAACAGATACGGTATGGATCGTAAAGCTGCAATCATCAAATATATCCCATGTATAAAGCCTGTTAAGACCGTTTGAATAGCTTAAATGAGAATTGCTGCTTTCTGCGCCGGAAATGAAGGTTCCCTCTGTTTCAGGGATACTGAAATACTTATAAATGTATGCAGTACCGGTCCTTGCCTGCTCAAGACTGAGTGTGCGTACTGTAGAAAATGCCTCTGTTCCGTCGGGCTTGAGTACAGTTGCCGAAGCCTCTGCCGTATCATTTGACGGAAGCTCGGAGTCGCTGTCATAGATATGTACTCTTATTGTACGGCTGACAGGTGTTTCATTGATACCGTCATTGTTTGCATCACACAGTACACGTCCGGTAAAGGTTGAGACATTTGAGCCTGTTGCCTTTTTTGCAGTAATGGTATTTGTAGCTGCATTATAGTCATAATAAGTGCCGGAATAATCATCAGCGCGGTCAAAGCTTAAAGAGCTGTTTTCACTGATAAGAAGGTCGCCCGCATTGATAGTCTCTCCGACAACCATATATACATTGTTTACATCGAATACAGGTGTCGGGTTTACTGTTCCGGGCTGAATGTCGATGCAGTCAGAAAGACCTATCAAACAATTCTTGCTGTCCAGCATTTCCGCCTTAACGGAATCATCACCGTTTACTATAATGGTAAGGAAATTATTGCTTCCGGGGAAATGAAGTGAAAGCTCGCTCGGAATATTCAGGCTGATATTAAAGCCCGTCTGACCGCCTTCAAGGAATATCTTCATATCACCCGAATAGCCGTATGAGCCTCTGATATCGCCGTAACGCGCACTTTCGCCCATATTTATCTTCTTAGTGATATTTTCCCCTGCTGCTGTCATTATTTCAACGCTGTTCTTCCATTCGTCAATGCTGTCGCCCGCCTTGACCTGTGCGGGGAAGTTTACAACAATAGTATCTATAAGCTCGCTGCCTTCCTCGGAATATGCATCAAAGCCGGATGAAATCTCTACGGAATGTGCAGTACCTGCCCTGTATGCCTCATCAACAAAAATTCTGCCCTCTGAGGTATTTTCTGTACTGTCATTCATAACAGCAGTAAGCTCATAGGGAATATCTATTACATGAGCATAGCCGTCTGCATACCATGAGGTATAGTCCGTTGTCATAAATTCCTGTCCGTTGTTTTCCTCTGCAGCAACATGAACGAAATACTTTCTGTAAGCCTTTGCCTTATAGCCTGCGGGAAGCGGATCGCTCCACTTGCTGTTTTCCGTCCAGTATACCTGCTTAACATGATAGCCGGCGCCATCAGGCACAACTGCCGTAGTGTCAAGAGGCTGGTCGGCAACAGGAGCGTCGATTCCCGAAACGCTTATTTTGCTTATCGGTTTTACGATTTTCTGCGTCTTTACAGAGCCGTCCGGCTGGTTGACAGTTACTATTGCCGTACCCTCAGCATTACCGGTCACAAGCTTTCCGCTTGCATTGAAGGTCGCTACATCGGGATTGCTCGATGTGAAGGTAACACCATCAATAAGCTCTCCGCCAATAGAAGAATTTTTAGGTTCTATCTGAATACGAAGTTCATTCTGCCATACACTGTCATTCAGGTGCCATGCGCCCTCGTAATTACAGCTTGAACCGCCGTTATCATAGGTAAAGTCGATTGATTCTGCTTCAACTTCAAAATCTGCGACCTGTGAGGGAGTTCTGAAATGTCTGCCCTTGCTGGTATAGATATCCGCATAGAATGCCATATTCTGACGCGCTCTTCCCTTTGAATTTACAGAATCGGGGAAGAAATCCTTGGGATATGTCACAGCCTTGACTGAGTCTGCGGAGGCAACACTGAGGTTATCAAATACTACCGACTCTCCGCCGCCGTTTGACTCAAATTCTACCTTTGTGATCTTCTCATCAGGATCAAGATTCTTTACATCTGAAAGCCTGACCGTAATGGGATTCTTATAAGTAGCATAATCACCGCTGTAGCTTAATGAGACGGCTGCCTCAAGCGGCTTTGTCTTTACAGGTACCTTAAAGGGATGTGAATAAAATACCTGTACATGATCGTAATTCCTGAGCCAGAAGCTGTTTACCGCTGTGACCTTAACATATATTTCCTTGCCCTCAAGTGACTCGGGAATATAGCAGGAATCTGTATTTGTAGCCATTGTCCTGTTATTCAAAAGTGAAAGGTTGTTGTCCTTTTTCTTGCAAAGCATCTCATTCGGAGTATCCTTTTCAAGATAGCTGTGGAGCATTTGTACCGTCCACTTATCCGTATCGGCAGGAAGACCGTTTTCACCGTAGGTCGATGCGGCAGGATCATCGGGATCAACTGTATTTACATACTTATATCCGTCAACACCCGGAAGCATCTGTGAGAAATTGTGCTTGTTAAGCGCTGCAAGGTCTGCTGTGAAGGTATCCTTCTTCTTGGTAAAGATATTATCCGTACCTGCGATAAGTATATCCTCGCCGTCCGGATTCACCTCATACCACTGATAGTATACGTCAAAGATCTTTCTCTTCTGATAGTCGATAAGACCTGCCTGACCGTTTACTATCTGTACTGTCGCATTAAGTCCCGACCACGGTGTGCTTATCCACTGTACGGGTGTGAAATCCTCGACCTTTTCGCCGTCCTCGATCTTGTATTCATCCTTATCATAGCACATGAATACGATACTGCTTTCACAGCTTGCCGTACCGAGACTTGTATCAGTACCGTTATATGTAAGATATTCGTCAACATTCATTACAACACGGTACATTTCGCCTGCCTGATAATCAATTCCGAGATCATTCAGTGGCAGACGGCATTTAAGCGCATTATCAGTGCTTGCGCCGTAGCGTACCGTAACTACGGGCTGGTCTGCGCCATAGATATTTGTGATATTCATTCTTGTAAGGGGATCTACACGATAAACCTTATAGGTGATCCACTTTACATTGTTCCTGTAGTTATAGGTTTCGTCATACGCATGAGATGAACCGGAAATGAAGCGATTTTCGACCTTTTTCCAGTCGGCATCGGACAAATACTTCTGTGAATATGTTAATGCGGCTGTTTCGTCATTTACCTTCTTTGTTCCGCTTACCTTTATCTCACCGTCAACAAAGCTGTTTATCATCCTGCCTCTTGTATCGGTAGGAGTATTGTAATACCATACCTCTGAGGCATCGAGCTTTTCGCCGAATACGTCTGTATTTGTGAGATACGGGATAACATAATATTTCTCGCTGTATTTTGCGTTATTGATAGGATAGGTGAAGTATTTTTCATCTGAGGAAAATACTCCTCTGTCATTCTCCGAGGAATCAGACCAGAATTTTGAAACATCCTCATAGGTGCCTGAATCCTGATTATCATAACGTGTCTGCAGGGAGAATGAAAATGTGGAATTGCTTCCCGGCTCATTAGGATAAACAGTAAGGTAGCGGTTCTTTCTCAGCTCCTCATCCGTACAGAAAAGACGGTAATGGAAAACGCTGTTGTCGCCGGCATCCTTATTGTCGTCCATAAGCACAAGAGCGCCGTCGCCGTAGCTGTCAACAAGCTGTATGCGGCCGTCTCTGATAAGGTCCTCATTATAGGACTCAACTCCGAGGTTGACACCGCCTGCTGAACCGGGGAATACCGTCATCTGATCGGAATTATGATCGTTTGCGCCCTCCTTGGTATCCTTGTGAAGTCCTACCATAATACCCTCATAATAACAGCGGAAGGTACCGCCTCTTACACGGATATTTTCGGTGCTTACGGGAACCTTGACGGGCGAACCGTTTTCATAGACAATATTGCCCTGTTCATCTGTCTTATTCACCATTGTAAGGACTTGCAGACCGTTGGTCTCGTCCTGTCTCATCTTTGCCTGATGTTCTGTAACATTTCCGTCTGTACCTTCGACATACTGCGTTACAGTCTGGAGGCTGTTATTTGTCTTTACGATATTGAAGATATTCGCTCCGCAGCGTCCTTCAAAAAGTCCGTCAAAGACATATACCTTACCCTTTTGTGTAGTCTCAACAACACCGTTGCGTATGTTCGGTGTCATTCCGTAGCCGTAATAATTACCGCCGTAGGAAACAAAGGTTCCGCCGTTTCCGACATTGACTACAGTTCCGAGGAAGGACTGTATAACGATAGAATTTTCATTTGTTTCAAAGCAGGCTTTAATGCTTTTTGCAAGATTGAATGCCGAGCTTACCATTGTGTTTACCTTATCCTTATTGGTAGCGGCATCAGCAATAGCATTTTCTGCGGCTGCTATTTTTGAATTTCCGTCATACTGAGCAGAGCGATTCTGATTAGATTCATTTTTCTTGTTCTTGTCCTTATCATTCTGCTTTTCGCTTACGGTCTTGTTTCTTGCGGCATCACCGGTTTCCTTGCCCTCCGGAGTTGCTGTTTTCTGTTCGGGCTGGGCATCAGTGCCGTCCTTTTTCTTTGTTGCGGCGGAATTCTGATCCTTTGCAGAAGCATCACTGTCGGAATTTCCTCCTGCCTTTTTGATAGCCTCCATTGCCTGATTTGCATTGAAGACAGCATCCTCATAGGCTCCCGTAGCGGCATTTATGCCTGTTGCATAGCCTGCTATATCCGTAGCAAGAGCAACGGCATTTCCGACAACGGTTTCCAGCTTGTTGAAAAGGTCATCATCCGTCTGAGCCTTACTTCTGCCCGCCTGATAGGTTCCGCCGTAAATAACGAGGTTTCCGTCAGGCACATTGAAGATATCGCGTGTGGTATAACGCTTTATCCTGTGTGCATAAGGGTCTATCATATAGGCATGGGTATAGATCTCACCTGTCTGCTCCGCGGACGAATCAATGATCGTCAGCGTTGCGCCGTTTTCAATACTGAACATAACGCTCTGGAAATCCGATGAATTATCCGACTGATAGTATTTGTCGGAATAATCGTCATGGGTATCCACCTTATTGCGCTTATCCATAAGTCTTATAAGATGACCGTTAAGATCAAGTATCTTATCCGATCTTATAACGATAGTCTCATAATCCGTATGGCCGCTTGTTGTTGTCAGGTCATTGTCCACTAATATATACTTATCATCATCAGAAGTGGATTCAAGATAATCTCTGAAATTACCACTCTGAGGACTGAAGGATGTGGCGTGTTTCCATTTTATTGTGCCGTTATCCTTGCTGCTCAGGGTTGCTGCCTTAAGATCCATGTTTTTATTAAGAACGACCTTCGGATCGGTGTACGGATAATTGAAATCCATATCAATATCCGTATAGTCGGAAAGAGATGAGCCGTTCTCCTGCGGTGCGGCAGATACGTTCATCATTCCCACAGGTATCATTCCGGACAGCATTACCGCGGAAAGAAATAAGCTTAATGCCGATTTTACCTTTTTCAATTATTTGACCTCCTTCTATAATCTTTTAGTGTCTGCTCCGGGATATTTTCCGTTTCACCTCCCTCAGAATGGTGTTTTTTATCCTTAAATACCCGAATTAGCACGATTATATTATACTATATCCTTTTTTTCGGTTCAATGTATAAACCTTACAGAATTGTTTTACCATAATAAGCTATTACTAAAAGATTGATGAAAAAATATATGTTTTTTATAATAATTTTAAGATAATTGACTAATAAAAAAATCAGTCAAGTATAATAAGGTATAATTCCTGTTTCGTCTAAATTACTAAATTTAATCGAATTATTGTATAGTCAACGACAAAAAGATTTTTACTTTGTTTGAATCTGACAATCATTCTTTCACGGTTGCCGATTGAGTAAAGTCAAAATAATA
>CACXDV010000176.1 GCA_902766585.1 uncultured Ruminococcus sp. | reverse complement strand
GTGTCTGCCATTTTTTTGATTATTCCGCAGCAGCGGTAAGCATTAAGAGGATAAGACACAACCTCAACACCCTTTTCCTCCGCAAGACGTATAACAGGAGCAAGACGGGGATCGTCTGAATATTCACGGCTGACAAGTATCTTCCAAGGTACTCTTCTGAGCAATACCCTCGTCGTTTCACCAATTCCTGGCTTGACAAGATTGATGTCGCCGATGCCGAAATGCTCCGCTATCCCGCGCACCTCTTCAATGCCTGAGCCTGAGCCCGTATCTGAAATTGCGGGTATATTTTTTCGGAATTTCGCCTCTATCGCTTCAATGAACTGATATGAAATATCACTGTCCTTCAATTCTCCGTAATATACCGCTCCGTGAAAATCATCCTTGCCTATGATATCATCTCTGAGAAATGTCCTGCTGACAAGCCCCGATACCGTACTATTAAGGCATGAGCTGGGAATAAGTATGTCCTCATGCGTACCGCAAAGTTCCGTTACATTAGCGGGATCGGCAGCAACGGCAATATCCGGCGATACTCCGTCAAATTCCTTCAGCGCTTCCCTGAGCTGTCCCAGAATAGCGCCCTTGCCTACCCAGCCGTCAACAAACAGCAGCGACTCCGCAGGATAAAGCGACAGAAGATATTTCATTGCATTTTTGTCTATGCCTCTGCCGCGGATAATTGATATGGAATAATGCTTCACATCATAGCCGTATCTGAATTTTATGTATCTTTTAAGCAGTATTCCGATAGGTATTCCAGCCCTTGCAAGAGAAACAAGTACTACGTCCTTACCCCTTGCGCTGATGACCTTCTCCGCAAGAATACCGACTGCATCCGCAACATCACCCGAATAATCCTCAAGTGCGCGGCGGTATATCTCCATATATTTATCCGTGGGAACATATTCTATCGGCAGCATCTCGCAGTAATGCCTGCCCGCCTGTATCAGCCTTTCTCTTTCCTCTGTCGGCTGGGGCTGAACAAGACCTGTGATATCCTTTAGAAGCAGGATAACATCATCCTCTCTGTAGGATGTCCTCATTTTTCCCACCTCACAATATCTATCCGGTGATTTCCGGCATTTCCGATAGCGGCAACAAGGCTGTCTGTTCCCTCGCTGCTCTCAGCTCCCGCATCGGTAATAACAAGAACTCTGTCATATTTATCAACATCATATATAAATGTTGTTCTTTCGCTGTCATAAAGGCTTTTCAGCTTATAGCGCCTGTGAAGAGGATAATCCGGATCTCCGCTTACGGCTATCGGGCTTCTTGTAGTTGAATGTGTGCGTACCCTGTAGCCTCTTTTTTCAAGCTCCGTACCCGTAAATATCGCGGGATACATACACTCCTCCGTACCGATAACAAGAATATTCTCTCCCGCCCTCTTATCCATGCGTGAGCATATCCTCTCGGCAAGCTCCGAACAGGCACTGCAAAGTGTCTTGCCGTCAGTCATCACCCTCGGATCAGGCGCACCCTTTACAGTATGTATTCCGGCAGTGACACCCTTGCTGCTCAGTACCTCATTATATATACCGTCACAGCAATAACCCTGAGCGATATCGGGATATACGCTGTGGTCAGTCTTAACAAGATAATATACGTCAACATTTTCTTTTTCAAAGACCTCAAGCGCATTTTTATCCATTCCGTTAAGAATGGAGGCAGCGGAGAAATGGAGGCTTCTGTCCGGATATGCCGCCTTTATTGCGCCGACAGCCTTGAGAATTGTATTGCCCGTTGTAAGCTCATCCTCAACAAAAACAATGTCATTGATATGCTCCGCTATGAGCGAAAGCTGATTTTTAACAAGCCTCTGCTCAACGGCATGACTGTGTGATTCGGTGAAATAAAGATACTCTGCTCCTTCGATATCCTCACGGGTAGTCTGCATATATGCGCTGCCAAGTCTTACGGCAAGATGTGAGCCGATCGCCGTTGCCGTTTCAGCAAAGCCGATAAGAAGCGTCTTTTCAGCGTCAAACCTTCCCTTTATCATTTCTGCAAGGCTGTCGAACATACCTATTGCCTCGCTCGGTACAGCAGGTATGTGCTTTGCCTGAAGTCGATTTACAACAAGATAATTTCTCGCATTATTGTTTTCACGTTTTGCAATTCTTACTAAGTCTTTTTCCTTATACATTTTATTATCCGAAAGCCTCCGTTCAGCCTGTATGAGTTTTGAGATAAGCAACCCATTTTTCAACGCCCTTGAAATTCATATGAAGTCCCATATAATCAGGATCGCTGCAATAATCATAGATAAGTGCGCCGTTACTGTCACTGACAGCCTCGGCAACATTTATAAACTTAAATCCTCTCTCCTTGCACACCTCTGCCGCTCTCTTATTGAATTTTGCAACATTGGCATTATTGAGCATATCATCTCTCACCATTCCGGGGATAAGGGGAGTAACTGACTGAATATATATCTGCACTCCGGGGCTTTTTGCAAGTATCCTGTCGGCAAGCTGATTCATACCGTTGATAGTACCCTCAACGCCATAGCCTCCGATATCATTCATGCCAAGCATGATGAATACCTTTTTCTTTCCGGAAAGGCGAACGCCCTCATCAACAGTCACAGTTTTTCCGTAATAGCTCGGATGTACCGCATACTGATAATTAAGGTCCCACAGCGAATTATTATATCCGAGACAAGCTCTTGTAAGAAAATCGGCATTTCCGAGACTGCCGTCCTCTGAATAAAGGGCAAGCATATTTGAAACACTGTCTCCTACAAATACAGCGTCATCGAACCAATTATCGGATACCTTGCCTGATGCCGGTGTGGAAGCAATACTGCTTGCCGGCTTGGACGGTGTATTGCTGACTACAGGCTCCGGGGGCTTTTTAACGACCTCGACTTCGCAGACTGCATTTTTTCCGTTATGTGTTGTTGCAGTAATTGTAGCCTTACCTATCTTTTTAGCTGTTACCACTCCGTTTGAATCCATTGAAACAACACTGTCATCCGACCAGTTCCACCTGAAATCTGTCCTTGTGGCAGTGTCCGGAACCATTGATGCATAAAGGGTATAATTATCGCCGACATAAAGTCTTATGTTGTTTGCACTCAGCATAATACCCTCTATCTCGATATATTTAGATTCCTCACTGCTTTGCTGAACAGAGGATTCATGCTTTATGCTTACTCCCGGCTTACTGTTGACCTCTGCCTTAGCAGATTCCTCCTGTTTGCTTGAAGTCTGCTGCTTGCTGCTTTCCTCGGGCTTGCTTGCGGTCTGCTGCTTGCTGCTTGTCTC
>CACXDV010000175.1 GCA_902766585.1 uncultured Ruminococcus sp. | reverse complement strand
AATGAAGAGGTAATTGATTATCTTAATATGGCAATAACCAATTATCTTGTTAAGCTCAACGGTCTGAATCTTGAGGACAGTGACCGCTTGAAGGTTGGTTCATATTATCATATCGTGAGTGATATGGAGAGAATCGGAGACCATGCCGAAAACATCTGTGAACTGGCTCAGAATCTTATCCGTAAGGAAATGGATCTGAGTGAGGATGCAATGGAAGAAGTTGAGGACATGGAGAAGCTTGTAAATTCAATTATTGATGATTCTCTTAAGATGTTCAAAAACAGCCATATAGACCGTAAAATGGTTGATCTGGTCAGCAAGACTGAGCAGGCGATCGATGACAAGACTGCAGAGTATAAGGATAACCACATTGAAAGACTCAGTGAGGGCATATGCAATGCTACTGTAGGAACCTTGTTTATGGAGCTTCTCACAAATCTTGAACGTATTGCTGATCACAGCACAAATATTGCCTTTGCTATGTATCCGAAAAAGACGGGCGCAGCAGCAAAAGCAAAAGCATAATTAAAATGATGATCCCGGATACAGCGAATGTTTCCGGGATTTTTTATTAAAAAGAGGCTGCCGCACGGATTGATTAAGCGCTTGTGCGGCAGCCTCTTGTTTTTATTTCTTTTTCTTTTTATTTTCAGGCTGGATAATGGTAAAGGGCAGTTCAGGCAGCTCCTTTATTGCCTTGTAGGTTTTTGATGTCACATATTTATACATTTTGTTATTGGTACGGAGATTTGTAAGACAGCCCTCAAAATTAAAGCAAAGTATATGCTGACGGAAAATAGAATAGATATTTACGAGCTGCATTTTTTTTGCAACAGCTTTGATTGATTTTTCAAATTTATCATAATCACCGGAATACTGGATATAATTGCGGTTGATGAGAAGAGAAAGAATAAGGTCATTGATTTTCTTTGCATTCATAGTAGACATAATGCTGCCGGGATGACGTACATAGAAATAAAGATATTTATCCGAAACAACTATTCTGTTTGCGTTGCAGAGAAGCCTGATGCTTGTAGCAACGTCTTCAAAATACATTTTCGGGTATCTGATATCGTTATCAATAAACAGGCTTTTGCGGTACATTTTATTCCAGGCGTAAGAGTGCATAAGATTATCGCGTATAAGCATATCAAGAGCCTTATCACGGTCATATACGCCTTTTTGGGGATTAAGTGAAATGACCTTGATTCCTGTTCTCGGATAGTAATGCTTAAAACGGCAGTAAGCCATATCGGCATTGTTATTGATACAGCCCTCATACATCACCTTAAGATAATCCTTGTCAACGTAGTCATCACTGTCGATGAATACAACAAATTCTCCCTTTGCTCTTTCAAGACCGAAATTACGCGCATCGGAAAGCCCGCCGTTCGGCTTGTTGAAGATAATGAAGCGTTCGTCCTCATTAACAAACTTTTCTGCAATTTTCATGCTGTTGTCGGGAGTACCGTCATTTATGATAAGAGCCTCAAAATCCTTAAAGGTCTGATTTTTAACGGTATTGAGACATTTTTCAAGATATTTTTCTACGTTATATACGGGAATGATTATAGAAATAAGCGGCTGCATAGAGTTTTCACCTCATAATTATTTTACGCTGTCAACCTTAATAAGGTCTGTAAGCTCATCAACAGGACGGCGGCAGCATCTGATCACTCTGTTCATTCCGGAGACTGAATTACGGAGAACGCTCTGGTGAAGTTCAGTCCTTGCCTGAAAGCAAAGAAGAGGAACAGAAAAATAAACATGCAAAATGTGTGTATTGAAGTAAAGCTTACAGGGCTTGTACAATCCTTTTTTTGAAAGATAGGAGCGTACAAGCGGAACGGTATTAATGTAGTCGTTTATCCTTTTGCAGGACATAGAGACCTCTTTGTATTTTGAGAAGGCTCTTGTATAATAATATCCGCAGTAGTTTATTGAAACTACCTTGTTTACATGGCAGAAAAGCTGTGAGCAAACAACGATATCCTCATAGTACATGGGTGTCATACGGATATTGTTTTCTTTGAAAAGGGAGGTTTTCCAGAGCTTGTTCCATACATAGAAACGGAAATTTTTATCATGCAGAAGCTCCTTAAGAGCCGGAAGGGAGTCATAGACCTTATTATTGGTTATATGGTTGCCGGAGCGCTTTGTTTTCTTTGTATTCAGATAATAAAGCGCAAAATCGCACACAGCAACATCGGCATTATGCTCGGTTATTGCATTGTACATTCTTTCAAGAAACTGCTCGGCATAGCGGTCATCGCTGTCGATAAATGCAATATACTCGCCCCTTGCAATTTCTATAGCACGGTTTCTTGTTCTTGACAGACCGATGCAGGTATCATTATGGATAATGCGGAAACGGCTGTCGGAGTTTACATATTTCTCAGCAATAGCCACGCTGTTATCCGGAGTAGCATCATTGACCATTATTACCTCAAAGTCGGTAAAGGTTTGTGAACGAATTGATTCGAGACAATCATCAATATATTGTTCTACGTTATGAATTGGAACTATGACCGTTATTTTAGGTTCTGACATATGCCATTACCTGCCTTTATAAAAATTTAAACTTCTTTAGAGAGTCTCAGCAATAGGCTCGTTGTTTTCGATTGCCTGCTTTTTTCTCAGCCATGCAAAAGGAGCCGAGATAGCAATAGTACCGTAATAGGTAATTGTTCTCCATAGCAGGATAGCAGATTTTATTGTTTCAGCCGTGAAATAGGAGCCGAAGAATACGCTGAAGCAGTATTCAGCAGCGCCCGAAGCGCCGGGAAGCGGAACAAGGCTTGATACCATATTTACATAAGCCTGAGCGCAGAGCATATCGAACATATTACATTCTATGCCGAAGGACATTGAAATACAGAAAGGAACGAGGAAATATGCTGTCATCTGAACAGCTGTGATAGCATAGACCTTGACAAGAAGCTTCTTGTTTTTATTAAGTTCCTTGTTGCTTTCATGGAAGGAGGTAAGGGTTTCAGTAATACCCTTCTTTTTTTCATCGGGATTCTTAACAATATAAAGCTTTGCAAGAAATGTAATAAATGCATTTACGACCTTTGTAGTAAGGTTCTTGTTAAAGGATGCAAGAAGCAGTACCACGATCATAAATATCTGAGCGAGGAAACCAATGATAGAGAAAACCCACATATAGCTGTCAAGGTGCTGAGAGAAGAAGGAGAATCTTGCAGCGACTGCTATGATACAATATACTGACATGGTAAACTGCCAGACAAGGAATTTCTGGATCAGGGCGGAGGTAGCGACAGCGCCTGAGATGCCCATTCTTGTCATAGTAAATACCTGCATAGGCTGACCGCCGGATGAACTTGGAGTAACAGCGCAGAAGAACTGTCCTGTCATAGAAGCGATAAGAGCTTTTTTGACTGTCATATTTTTATCATTTTCCTTAACGAACAGATAAATGACTGTCATATCAAGAGCAATATTGAGAAGGTGGACGAAAACAGCAGCAACAAGCCATATAACGCTTATTTTCATACCGCTTTCGATAAGATCAACGAAACCGCCCTCAGAAAATATAAAGTAAAAAATCAGAAAGAAGGTCAGTGCAATTATCGTAATATTAAAAAGAAGTCCCCATGGGATCCTGAAGCGTTTTTTTTCTTTTTGAACCTGTTCCATAATTCCTCCATGAAATCAATGTCAGAAATTGACAATATAAGAACGAATGCATTATTTATCACATTAAATCATATCATTATTTTCAGCTCAGGTCAATATCGTTAATGTACAATATTTCAGGGGAATAAAGTCAATATTGTATTATTTGCGTTTATACCGGACACAAAAAGAAAAATAATAATTCTTTAATTTATTTTTGATATATGGTATAATCTACTTATATCCAAACGCTTAACAGAGAGGATGATGTTATTTGTTAAGACTCAGAAAATATTTGAAGCCGTATATATTACTGATATTGTTATGTTTTGCACTTCTTTTCGGTCAGGGAATGGCAGATCTGTTTCTGCCGGAGCTGATGTCGGATATAGTGAATACCGGCATACAGAGGGGAGGAATAGAACACAGTTCTCCCGAAGCAATATCACCGCAGGGCTTTGAAACTGCTGTACGCTTTATGAATGAAGATGATGCAAAGCTTGTGCGTGACAGCTATAAGCTTGTTTCGACCGGTGATGAGCGGTACAAGAGGCTTGCATCATCATATACCGGCCTTGGAAACGATGTTTATGTACTTGATGACGGCGCAGACAGAAAAAAGACTGACGAAGCCTTTTCACGCTCAGGATTTACGATAATGCTGACTGCGGCTGATATATCATCTTCTGTGGGCAGCGGTGACAAAACATCATCATTTGACAGCGGGGAGACTGATATCAAGGCGCTTTATACGTTTACCTCACTGCCGTTTTTTGTTGAGGCTTCAAAAAAGCATATTGCTGATTCAGCCGGAGCAGACAGCACAATGTATGAAAGCATAGGCGCTGCAATGGCGAAGCTGTATATGAAGGAGCTTGGCGCTGATCTTTCTTCCGTACAGACGGGATATATTCTTATTGTCGGACTGAAAATGATACTTGTTACGCTTGCCGGCGTAACAGCCTCAATCATATTGAGCTTTTTTGCTTCAAAAATAAGCTCAGGTGTTGCAAGAAAGCTCAGGTCAGATATTTTCAAGAAGGTGGAAAGCTTTTCAAATGCAGAGTTTGACCGTTTTTCCACAGCCTCACTGATTACGAGGACAACCAATGATATAACCCAGATACAGAATATAATCAATATGGGCATAAGGCTTATATGCTATGCACCTATACTCGGAATAGGCGGAGCAATACTTGCCGCTTCAACAACAACGTCGATGAGCTGGATAATTATTTCAGCCATAGGTCTGCTTTTAGCGATAATGCTTGTTGTATTCTTTGTTGCTATGCCGAAATTCAGACAGCTTCAAAGGCTTATTGACAGGCTTAATCTTGTGACAAGAGAAAGCCTTAACGGTATTTCCGTTATCCGCGCCTTCGGAACAGAGGAGCATGAGATAAAACGCTTTGATAAGGCCAATACCGACCTTATGAATGTAAACCTGTTTGTAAACAGGGTAATGACATTTCTGATGCCCGCAATGATGCTGATAATGAATGGTGTTTCGATGCTTGTGGTATGGGTAGGCGCTCATCAGATCGAAAAGGCTGAGATACAGGTCGGAGATATGATGGCATTCATTCAGTATTCCATGATGATAATACTGTCATTTCTGATGATAGCCGTAATGTTCATTATCATTCCGAGAGCTTCCGTTTCAGGCGGCAGGATCGCGGACGTATTGGAGTGCGAGATAAGCGTAAAGGATCCTGAGGAGCCTGTCAAGCTGCAAGATATCAAGGGCGAGATAGTATTTGATAAAGTATGCTTCCGCTATAATAATGCTGAAAAGGATGTCCTCAGTGATATAAGTTTTACCGCAAGTCCCGGCAAGACTACGGCAATAATCGGTACAACAGGCTCAGGCAAGACTACACTTCTTAATCTAATACCTCGTTTCTATGATGTGACACAGGGAAGCGTTAAGATCGACGGAGTTGATGTCAGGAATATGACACAGCACGATCTCAGAGAGGCAATAGGACTTGTGCCTCAGAAGGGAACGCTTTTTTCAGGTGATATCAGCTCAAATCTCCGCTATGGGCGCAGAGATGCGGGTGATGATGAGATAGAGAAGGCAGCTCAGGTCGCTCAGGCTGAGGAATTTATCGTTTCCAAGCCCGACGGATACAAAGCACCGATAGCTCAGGGAGGAACCAATGTATCCGGCGGACAGAAGCAAAGGCTTGCAATAGCAAGAGCGCTTGTTAAAAAGGCTCCTGTATATCTTTTTGACGACAGCTTTTCCGCGCTCGATTTCAAAACCGATGCTGCTCTTCGTAAAGCACTGAAAAAGTATACAGGCGATTCAACAGTAATCATCGTTGCTCAGAGAATAAGCACTATCATGCATTCGGATAATATCCTTGTGCTTGATGGAGGAAGAATAGTCGGAATGGGAACACATAACGAACTGCTGAAGGAATGTGAGCAGTATCGTGAAATAGCCGTATCCCAGAACAGCGCACAGGAAGTATAGGGGGTGAAGTATAATGAATTCTCATCACGGCAAGCCCGGCGAAAAGCCGAAGGCGGCAATGGGCGGCAGAGTTGCCGGTATGATGGCGGGTGACAAGGCAAAGGATTTCAAGGGTACCTTCCGTCATTTTCTGAAATATATGGGACGCTACAAGATAAGCGTAGTTGTTGTATTATTCTTTGCTGTACTTTCCACGATATTCAGTATAATCGGTCCCAAAATACTCGGTAATGCGACAACACTTCTTGCAGAGGGAATAATGGGCAGTTTCACAGGCTCAGGTCAGGGAATAGATTTTGACGGAATAGCGCAGATACTTTTGTTCCTTCTCGGAATATATATAGTCAGCTCTCTGTTTTCATTTATTCAGGGATTTATAATGACCGGAGTATCAATGAAGCTTACCTACAGGCTGAGAAGGGATATATCGGAAAAGCTTCACCGCCTTCCTCTGAGCTATTATGATAAGACGACAAACGGCGAAATACTTTCGAGAATAACCAATGACGTTGATACACTCAGTCAGACTCTTAACCAGAGCATAACTCAGATAATCACTTCCGTAACACAGCTTATCGGCATACTGATAATGATGATAAGCATAAGCTGGCAGATGACGCTGATAGCTCTCGGAATTCTTCCCGTTTCATTTTTCTTTGTAATACTTGTGGTAAAAAAATCCCAGAAGCAGTTTACCGCACAGCAGAAGTATCTCGGAAATGTCAACGGTCATGTTGAAGAGATGTACGGCGGACATCAGGTGATGAAGGCATTCAACGGAGAAGAGGAATCGGTTGAGCAGTTCGAGGAATACAATGACAAGCTTTATTCTGCCGCATGGAAATCGCAGTTTCTCAGCGGAATAATGATGCCGCTTATGACGTTTGTGACAAATCTCGGATATGTTGCGGTTTGCGTACTCGGAGGCTTTTTTGCATACAGCGGAGTAATAACCATTGGAGATATCCAGGCGTTTATCCAGTATGTAAGACAGTTTACCCAGCCCATAACACAGGTAGCCAATATAACCAATATTCTTCAGCAGTCCGCGGCGGCAGCAGAGCGTGTATTTGAATTTCTTGATGAGCCGGAGGAGGTACCCGAGGCAGAAAATGCTCTTACCGTGAACCGCAGCGGAGAGCCGGACAGCGAGCTGAATATCACAGTTGAGGGCAGTGTCCAGTTTGCGCATATCCGTTTTGGCTATGATCCCGAAAAGATAATTATAAAGGATTTTTCGGCGAATATTCCCGCAGGCAGCAAGATTGCCATTGTAGGACCGACAGGTGCCGGAAAGACAACGATAATAAAGCTGCTTATGAGATTTTATGATGTACAGGAGGGAGCAGTTCTTATTGACGGCTATGACATCAAGGATTTCAAGCGCCGGGACCTTCGTTCAATATTCGGCATGGTGCTTCAGGACACATGGCTGTACAGTGATACTATAATGGAAAATATCCGCTATGGAACATTCTCAGCGACAGATGAAGAGGTTATCGAAGCGGCAAGGGCGGCTCAGGTAGACCGTTTTGTACGAACCCTCCCGCATGGCTATAATATGGAGCTTAATGAAGAAACAAATAACATTTCTCAGGGACAGCGTCAGCTCATAACTATAGCTCGCGCCATACTTGCAGATCCGAAGGTACTCATCCTTGATGAAGCGACAAGCTCAGTAGATACAAGGACGGAAATAATGATACAGAAGGCAATGGATAATCTTATGAAGGGCAGAACGAGCTTTGTTATAGCTCACAGACTCAGTACGATAAAAAATGCAGATGTAATTCTTGTGCTCAATGACGGTAATATTATAGAGCAGGGCAGTCATAATGAGCTAATGGAAAAGCATGGCTTCTATGAAAAGCTGTATAACAGTCAGTTTGAACCGGCATAGTATAAAGGGGCTTTCGCACGAGCGTAAATATACGCGGCGCGGCAGCCCTTTTTTAGTTTTACAGTGATATTCAGGCTTATCTGAGAAAGTATATTTATGTTTTGATATTTTTTAGTGCTTCATCACTTGCTTTTTTTGATAATATAGGATAGAATATAAAAGGAATTGTGTATTCGCTGCAGTATCCGGCGGAAATTATTCCAATCTGAAATAGGAGAGAAAAAAGATGTCTGAACAAAAAAAAGCAGCTGTCATTATGGGCAGCGACAGTGATTTCCCTACAGTATCAGGAGCAATTAAAACTCTGAATTCCTTTGGTGTGCCGTTTGAGGTAAGGATAATGTCCGCGCACCGTACACCTGAGGAGGCGGCGGCATTTGCAGCCTCAGCGCGTGAAAACGGTTTTGGCGTAATTATTGCCGCAGCAGGAAAGGCAGCTCATCTTGCAGGTGTGCTTGCTGCTCATACCACTATACCGGTAATAGGTATTCCTATCAAATCCTCTACACTGGACGGACTTGATGCTTTGCTTGCGACTGTACAGATGCCGAAGGGTATTCCGGTTGCAACAGTAGCAATAGACGGAGCTGATAACGCTGCGATATTGGCTGTTCAGATCCTTGCTCTTTCAGATGATGAGCTTGCAAAGAAGCTTGAGGCAGAGAAGCTCAGCATGAAGGACGGAGTTGCCAGAAAGAATGAGGCTATACAGCAGAAGGTCCAGGAGCTTATCAAATAATTAAGGGGTAATAATATGTCCGAATTACGAGATGAATGCGGAGTATTCGGTATCTATAAATTTGATGATGATACCGATATTGTTGAAGAAACATATCTTGCTCTCTATGCGCTGCAGCACAGGGGACAGGTCGGCGCCGGAATTGCAGTAAATAAAGGCGGAAAAATAGTTCACTATAAGGATTTCGGAATGATACCCGAAGCGCTTCCCGAAAAGGAGCTTGCAAGACTTGGCAACGGCACTATTGCACTTGGTCATGTAAAATATTCTTCAGGCGAGGCTGTTGACCATGAAAATCTTGCTCCTCTTGTTATGAGGTATGTCAAAGGTCAGCTTGCTATTTGTATCAACGGAACATTGACAAATTATCAGCAGCTTCGTGACGATCTTAATCAGGGCGCAGCTATTTTTCAGTCAAACGGAGATACGGAAATAATTTCTTATCTCATAGCCCGCGCAAGAATAAATACCGCTACGATAGAGGAAGCGGTTCAGACAGCTGTTTCCCAGCTTAAGGGCGCGTATGCGATAGTTATGATGTCACCGAGCAAGCTTATCGGTGTCCGTGATCCTATGGGCATACGTCCGTTGTGTATAGGAAAGATCGGCAGCAGCTTTGTTTTTGCATCTGAATCCTGTGTTTTTGACAGCATGGGCGGAGAGTTTATCAGAGATGTTGAACCCGGTGAAATGGTAGTTGTGGACAGTGAAGGTCTCCATAGCTATAATGAAAGATGCGGAGGCAAAACAGCGCTTTGTCTTTTTGAATATGTATATTTTTCCCGTCCGGACAGTGTTCTTGATGGGGTATCCGTTAATATGGCAAGGCAAAGAGCAGGCGAGCTTCTTGCTCAGCAGCACCCTGTTGATGCGGATATCGTATGCGGTGTACCTGACTGCGGAATAGAATCCGCTATCGGATATGCTGTGGAATCAGGGATAAAGTATGCAACGGGACTTATAAAGAACAAATATATCGGTCGTGCGTTCAATAACAGAAAGCGTAATACAGAATATCTTATGCGTATTAAGCTGAATGCACTTAAAAACAATGTTGAGGGAAAAAGAGTTATTGTTATTGATGACTCTATCCTTAAGGGTAAGACGAGCAGGCATATAGTTGATCTTCTGAGACGTGCAGGAGCAAGCGAGGTGCATATGAGAATAGCTTCTCCTATGTTTAAGAATCCCTGTTATCTTACGAGCGATACTACGCCTAAAGAGGATCTTATCGCAGCAACAAAAACTGCCGATGAGATATGCAGGTACATTGGTGCCGATTCTCTGGGCTTTCTGTCTGTCGAAAGTCTTCCGCAGATCACAAAGGAATGTCATCTTGGATTCTGTGATGCTTGCTTTACAGGAAATTATCCTCTTGATGTTTCAAACGCTACAAGAGAAGACAAGTATCAGCAGAAGATAAAATAAGGAGGTTTATTATGAAAAGCTTTAGTGACAGTTATAAAGCAGCAGGAGTTGACGTAACTGCTGGCTATAAATCAGTTGAGCTTATGAAGGAGCACGTTGCAAGAACATTCACAAAGGGAGTTCTTGCCGGAATAGGCGGTTTTGGCGGTCTTTTTGAGGTCGATACGACAGGAATGGAGCATCCTGTGCTTGTTTCCGGTACAGACGGTGTTGGAACGAAGCTTAAGATCGCTATGCTTCTTGATAAGCATGACACGATCGGAATTGACTGTGTTGCTATGTGTGTAAACGATATAATATGCTGTGGCGCAAAACCGCAGTTCTTCCTTGATTATATTGCAATTGGAAAAAACTATCCTGAGAAGGTAGCCGAGATAGTAAAGGGTGTAGCAGAAGGATGCGTACAGAGCGAGTGTTCGCTTATTGGCGGTGAAACGGCGGAGCATCCCGGAATGATGCCTGAGGATGATTATGACCTTGCAGGCTTTTCGGTAGGCGTTGTTGATAAAGCAAAGATCCTCCAGCCTGATTCACAGAAGGCAGGGGATGTGCTTATAGCAATTAAATCAAGCGGTGTACATTCAAACGGTTTTTCTTTGGTTCGCAAGGTCTTTGATATCAGCACAAAGGAAAGCATTTCAGGATATTATGATGAGCTTGGCATGACACTCGGAGAAGCTCTTCTTACACCTACGAGAATATATGTCAAAGCAATAATGAAGCTGATAGACAGCGTTAAGGTTAAGTCGATTTCTCACATTACAGGCGGAGGCTTCTATGAGAATATTCCGCGTTCGCTTCCGAAGGGACTTTCTGCTAAGATAAAGCGCAGTAATGTTCAGGTTCTTCCGATCTTTGATCTTATTGCAAAAACAGGAAATATTCCCGAGAGAGATATGTTCAACACCTTCAATATGGGTATCGGCATGATCGTTTCAGTTGATAAAAATGATGCTGATAAGGCTGTTGAGGTGCTCAACTCGGCAGGAGAGCAGGCATATGTTCTCGGTGAGCTTGTTGAAAGCGACGAAGGCGTAATTATAGAATACTGATACCGTACCGAAAGGAAGTAGACATATGAAAAATATTGTAGTTCTTGTTTCGGGCGGAGGAACAAATTTACAGGCATTGATCGATGCTCAGGAAAGCGGTATCATAAAAAACGGCAGGATCACCTGTGTCATTTCCTCAAAGGAAGGCGCATTTGCTCTTGAACGCGCCAAAAAGCACGGAATAGGCACAAGAGTGATTCCCCGAAAGGACTATTCGGACAGTGTGACCTACAGCAAAGCTATTCTTACTGCTCTTAATTAGGAAAAAGCTGATCTTGTAGTATATGCAGGCTTTATGACTATTCTTGATGAGCTTGTGGTAAAGGCTTATCCGAATAAAATGATGAATGTTCATCCGGCGCTTATACCAAGCTTTTGTGGAAAGGGCTATTATGGACTCAGGGTACATGAGGAAGCTCTTAAAAAGGGTGTTAAGCTTACTGGAGCGACAGTTCATTTTGTAACTGAGGTATGTGACGGCGGTCCGATAATACTTCAGAAGGCAGTTGCAGTTGAATACGGCGATACGCCTGAGGTATTGCAGAGAAGGGTAATGGAGCAGGCTGAATGGAAAATACTCCCGCAGGCTGTTTCGCTTTTCTGTGAGGATAAGCTTGAGGTTACCGGAAATACTGTTCGTATCAAGGATTAAGAAAGGAAGACAGACATGACAGATTTAGTTAAAGAAATATCCTCTACTACATACCCCGGCAGAGGAATAATCATCGGCAGGAGCGAAGACGGCAAAAAGGCTGTTATCGGATATTTTATTATGGGCAGAAGCGTAAACAGCAGAAACAGAGTATTTGTTGCTGAAGGAAAGGATCTTAAAACACAGGCATTTGATCCTTCAATGCTTTCCGATCCTTCTCTTATCATCTATGCTCCGGTTCGTACAATGGAAAAGGCTACGGTTGTAACAAACGGAGATCAGACAGATACAGTAAGAGATTTTATTCTTGAAGGCAAAAGCTTTGAGGATGCTCTCAGAACAAGGACATTTGAGCCTGATCCACCGAATTTCACTCCGAGAATTTCAGGAATACTTGAATTTGCCGACGGTGATTTTTCATATAAAATGTCAATACTTAAAAGCAACGAGGGAAGAGAAGAATCCGCGCTCAGATTTTTCTATGAATATGCTCAGCCGATAGCAGGTGAGGGACATTTCATTCATACCTACAAATGTGACGGCAATCCTATTCCTTCATTTGAAGGTGAGCCTACACTTGTTGATATCAAGGGCGATATAGATACATTTACGGAAAATGTCTGGAACGCCCTCAATGAAGATAATAAGGTTTCTCTCTATACAAGATTTATTGATCTTGCATCAGGAGAATTTGAAGACAGAATAGTAAACAAGAATAAGTAAGAAAGGGGATTTTCAAAATGAACGAGCTTGAACTCAAATACGGCTGTAATCCCAATCAGAAGCCGTCGAAGATTTTTATGGAGGACGGTTCCGAGCTTCCGGTAACTGTTCTTAACGGCAGACCTGGTTATATCAATTTTCTTGATGCCTTCAACAGCTGGCAGCTTGTAACAGAGCTTAAGGCAGCTACAGGTCTTCCCGCAGCTGCATCCTTTAAGCACGTCAGTCCCGCAGGTGCAGCAGTTGCAACCGAGCTTTCCGATACGCTCAAGAAGATTTATTTTGTTGACGATCTTGAGCTTACTCCTATTGCAAGCGCATATGCAAAGGCAAGGGGTGCCGACAGAATGTCATCTTACGGTGACTGGGTAGCGCTTTCAGATACATGTGATAAGGCAACTGCACTCCTTTTGCAGAGAGAGGTATCAGACGGTATAATTGCTCCTGATTATACAGATGAAGCGCTTGAGATACTCAAATCAAAGCGCAAGGGTACATACAATGTTGTAAAGATGAATACAGAATATGTTCCCGCTGCAATTGAGCATAAGCAGGTTTATGGAATAACCTTTGAGCAGGGAAGAAATGACCTTAAAATTGATGCCGATATGCTCAAGAATATCGTTACCGAGAACAAGACACTTACTGAGGAAGCAAAGAGAGATCTTATTATCGCTCTCATTACTCTTAAGTATACACAGTCAAATTCTGTATGCTATGCTAAGGACGGTCAGGCTATAGGTGTAGGTGCCGGTCAGCAGTCGCGTATACACTGTACAAGACTTGCAGGAAACAAGGCTGATATCTGGTACCTCAGACAGAATCCGAAGGTACTTGCGCTTCCCTTCCGTGATGATATCCGCAGACCGGACAGAGACAATACAATAGATGTATATATTTCCGATGATTATGAGGATGTGCTTGCAGACGGCATTTGGGAGCAGTTCTTCAAGACAAAGCCGGAGCCTCTCACAAGAGAAGAGAAAAAAGCATGGCTTGCTACTTTCAGCGGTGTATCACTCGGATCAGATGCATTTTTCCCCTTCGGCGACAATATTGAAAGAGCAAAGAGAAGCGGCGTAGAGTTTATTGCTCAGCCGGGCGGTTCCATACGCGATGATAATGTTATTGACACCTGCAATAAATACGGCATGACAATGGCATTTACAGGCATTCGTCTGTTCCATCATTGATCGGAGGTCTGAATATGAAGATTCTTGTAGTTGGAAGCGGCGGAAGAGAGCATACAATAATAAGAAAGCTTAAAGAAAGCCCGAGAGTAGATAAGATATATGCAGCTCCGGGCAACGGCGGTATATCAAGGGATGCGGAATGTGTGAGCATTGGCGCTATGGATAAAGAGGGCATATCTGATTTCGCACTGAAAAATAATATTGATATAGTATTTGTTGCGCCTGATGATCCGTTGGCTGCCGGTATGGTTGATGCGCTTAACGAAAAGGGAATACGCGCATTCGGTCCGAAGGCAAATGCCGCAATAATTGAAAGCAGTAAGGTTTTCTCTAAGAATCTTATGAAAAAATATGGTATTCCTACAGCGGATTATGAGGTTTTTGACGATCCCTCCAAGGTAATGGAATACATTGATTCAAAGAATCGTTATCCTGTTGTTATAAAGGCAGACGGTCTTGCGCTTGGAAAGGGTGTCATTATTGCTCTTGATAGAAATGAAGCTCAGGCTGCCGTTAAGGAAATAATGGAGGATAAGAAATTCGGAGATTCAGGAAACAATGTTGTTGTCGAAGAATTTCTTACCGGTCCCGAGGTATCTGTTCTTGCCTTTACAGACGGCAAGGTTGTAAAGCCAATGGTTTCATCAAAGGATCACAAAAGAGCCTATGACAATGATGAAGGACTTAATACAGGCGGAATGGGTACAATAAGCCCTAATCCTTATTATACGGATGAGATCGCTGAGATCTGCCGCAAGACTATTTTTGAGCCGACAATTGCAGCTATGAACAGCGAAGGCCGTCCATTTAAGGGATGTCTGTATTTTGGTCTTATGATCACACCGAACGGTCCGAAGGTAATTGAATACAATGCGCGTTTTGGTGATCCGGAGGCTCAGGTTGTACTTCCGAGACTTAAGACCGATCTTGTTGATATTATTGAAGCTGTCATAGATGAAAAGCTCGGTGAGCTTGATATTGAGTGGAGCGAGGATGCAGCAGCTTGTGTTGTAATGGCATCCGGGGGATATCCTCTTTCATATCCAAAGGGACTTGAAATCAGCGGACTTGATGATAATGGTCAGGTAGAGGGTGCAACTGTTTATCATGCAGGTACAAAGCTTGAAAACGGAAAATTCTATACCAACGGCGGACGTGTTCTTGGCATTACAGCATCAGGCAAAACTCTTGATGAAGCACTTGCCAAAGCATATTCAGCAGTAGAAAAAATAACCTTTGACGGCGCTCATTACCGCAAGGATATTGGAAAAACCAAATAATAACTGATTTAAGACTTCACTTTATCTGGTGAAGTCTTATTTTTTACAAAATTTTTCTTTTCAACCTGAATTTTTCAATAATATTATTACAAAAAATATATACTTTTATTGAAAGCTGTTGTATAATATTATCATGCTTACAGAAGAAAAGAAAAAGGCTTTGTCAATCACCATCACTAAAAAAGAATATGAAAGACTTATTCAGAACGAAACGAAGTATTTCTTTTATAAAGAGAAATTTCTTGAAAAGAAACAAGAAAATGATGAGCTGAATGAAGAAGTCGTTAAACTGAGAATGATAGCAAGAGCTTCGCGTGAGGAAAAAATCAATATGATCGCCGACCGGTTCGACAGAATAATTAATGAAGTTGAGCTGATTACAGACAGAAAGGAGATCCATACATCCGAATTTGAAGAAGGCGCTCATATTAACCCGGAGATCGAATATAACAATTTAGTTTCCTATATGCGAAAGCTGTATCCGAATGACAGATCAGATAAACAAAAGAATTACTTTTTCTCCCGTCTGACGTATGACAGAAGGGATATGATCTGTCCGGTCTGTAATGCCAAGCTTAAAATAAAATCCGAATATCCCGAGTCGAGCTTTAGTCTGGTTGATGACAGAGCGGTTTATGAGGATATGATATTCTGCGGATTTTATTGCAGGAAATGCGGTTATATCAGACCTAATGTTTACGGATATTCAAAATACAATAATACTGTCCTTGAAAATAAAGTCATTTCCGCTTCGACAATTGCTGATATTCTTGAAAAGAAGTTTACCAACAATAAATCTCTTTTATATCAGGAACTTTGCTGGAAGGAAAATGGCATACGTCTGTCATGTCAGACAGAGGCTGCATGGATAAGAGAGGCGGGGGAAAAGTGGATAACCCGTTTATATGATATGCTGCATGATGAGCTTGTAAAAATGGATCTGATCTATTCGGAAGCATATATGTACAGGCTCCATACGCTCAGTCCGAGTAATCTTATGCTTGATAAGGGAAAAGCTTATTATATATGGGTATACAGAACAGATCACTTCAATAAGAAAAAGATCATACTGTTTGATTCCGCCGAATATAATGATCCTTCTGTTTCTGCGGATTTTCTGAAGAACTTTAAGGGGACGATACAGACCTGTATACCTGAGTATTATTCAAATCTTTCCGGAGGTGTAAGATTTGCCATTTGCTGGCAGAGGGTAGGTGTGCTTATAGACAGGGCTTTGGATAATCTTCCCGAATCGGCAAGAGGCGGTTCATACGCACAGAGAGTATCAGATTTGTATAAGAAGCTGCTGCGAATGGAGGAAAGTGTTGCAGGAATGGATCCTGATATTATATCACATTTCAGAAGCATAAAATGCCGTCCCATAATTGACAGGATCATTTCCATGGCGCATGAATTTATAGATAACAGAAGGTCTCCGGACGGTATAGGCTTCACTCTGAGAATCTTTGAATATATACTTAAGCATGAAAAAGAACTGCTTACATATATTGACGATTATCGTATTGAGCTTGATGACGGTTGGTGCTGTAATCCGGCAGCAGTATTCACGGACGGCGAAAACGGTAAAAAGATCATAGAAACACCCTCCGGTCATGCCTTTAGTATAAAGCTTTACAGTGTGATAAAAACTATTGAGGCAAATGAACTAAATCCGACAAGATATCTTACTTTTTTCCTTAAAAACATTACAAATATGGGTGAAAATCCGGATACAGAATATTTGCTTCCATGGAATGCGCCCAAAGAATGTTTCGATCTTTTCTCTGATTGAGTAAAATTCTATGTATTGACAAATTTTTAACAAATTTTAATCAGTATTACACCAAATATGACAAAATTTAAAATTTTTCTATAAAAAATCAATAAAATCCTTGTAATTATATCTTTTTAGCTGTATAATATAATTAATTTCAGTATAGAAATTT
>CACXDV010000174.1 GCA_902766585.1 uncultured Ruminococcus sp. | reverse complement strand
TTTAAAAAAGTGGAGCTGGTGGACAGACTCGAACTCCCGACCTGCTGATTACAAATCAGCTGCTCTACCAACTGAGCTACACCAGCGTCTTAAACTATCGTGTTTCCGACGACTCCATTATAATATCACAATGTCGAATAATTGTCAAGTGGTTTTTAATATATTTTTGTCATAAATTTGAAAAGTGCATTTCATGAAAAAACAATTACCCCGCAATTCAGCAATAACCAAACTGCGGGAAATATCTTATAAAGAGCCTACTGCTGCTTTCAGTCTATCAAGCCCGTCATATAACAATGCTCTCGGACAAGCAACATTCATTCTCAGAAAACCGTTGCCTCCTTTTCCGTAATGACTGCCGGACATAAGATACAAACCGCTTTTCTCTCTTATCATTTTTGAAAGTTTTCTGCTTCCGATGTCAAGAGCTGTACAATCAAGCCACATAAGATATGCAGCATCTCCTTTTACAGCCTTGATTCCGGACAATTCGTTATTCAGATATTCATTTACTGCTTTTTTGTTTTCATAAATATATTCGTTAAGCTCGGAAAGCCATGCCTCTCCATTGGTAAATGCTGCAACTGCTGCTGCTGACGCAAAGGTATTCGGCATTGAAAGCTCATCGCGCTGAACAGCAAAGCTTACCCTCTTCCTCAGTTCTTCCTGATAAACATATAAGGCTGCGCTCTGAAGTCCTGCTAAATTAAACGCTTTTGTCGGAGCTATACAGGTAATGCTTATATCTCTGCAATTCTCTGATACAGATGCAAACGGAACATATTCCCTTCCCGGAGTTATTATGTCGCAATGAATTTCATCAGATATTACGGTTATATCATACCTTCTGCAAAGCTCGCCTATTCTGTATATTTCTTCTCTGCTCCAAATCGTTCCGGTCGGATTCTGAGGATTGCAGAATATCATCAAATGTGAATCCGAATCCTTCATAGCAGCTTCAAGCTTATCAAAATCAATACTGTATCCTTCACCGTTGTAAACAAGCTCAACCTCCTCTATCCTTCTTCCGTTTTCGGATATACAGCTATAAAAATGATTATACATCGGCGTGAGCATAATTATTCTGTCTCCCGGAGAGGTTAAATGCTTTACAACCGATAATATAGCCGGAACAACTCCGGATGCAAATATAAGCCCATCCCTGTCCATTTCAAGACCATGGCGTCGCTTCCACCACTCTGTATATGCATCATACCATTCATCATTAAGCTTGCAGTATCCGAATATGCCATGCTTCAGTCTTTCGAAAAAAGCTTCGACTATTTCCGGCGCGGCTGCAAAATCCATATCCGCTACCCACATAGGAAGTTCATTTTCACCGACATCCCACTTAAACGAATCCGTACTCCTGCGGTCAATTATACTGTCAAAATCATACATCAGTCATTCTCCTGTCTTAAAATAACCTGCTGCCAACACACCGTAAAGATGCATTGGCAGCAGCTATATTTATCCTCCTAAAAATAGGTCAAAAGCTTTTTCAGGTAACGGTAAGCGAAAACTTCTTTGAAGCTACCTTTCCCGTTGAGTCCTTTACAAGTACTCTAATATCAAATGTTCCTGCCTCTTTGAATTTTATAGTACAGGATTTTGTAGAGGTATTTGTCTTGCCATATGTTTTATAGCTCTTATCCTCTGTTCTCTTGTACTGATAAGTGTAGGTATAAGGCTCTGTACCTCCTGCTGCTCTTGCATTTACCTTTACTCCTTCGCCTGCTGCGATCGTATCGGCAGCAATAGTTGACCTGTTGAGAAGTACATCGGCAGGATCGGCAACGGTAAGAGTAAAGTTCTTGACCGTATTCTTTCCCGATGCATCCTTTGCGTAGATCGCAATATCATATACTCCGGTACTGCTGAGTTTAAGTGTTTTTGAGGTATCAGATGATGCTGCTGTGCCTATGGTCTTCCATTTTGTATCAGTACTGAGCTTATATCTGTAGGTATAAACATACGGCTCTGTTCCGTTGACTGCAGAACCGTAGAGTGTTACTGCAAGCTCGGGAATTGTTAATGTATCGCTGATAGTTGATGTATTCTCGAATACCTCAACAGCTATTACATTGACCGTGAATTTCTTTGAAACCACCTTACCTGATGAATCCTTAACCAGCACTCTCAGATCATATTCACCTGGTTCACGAAGCTTCATTGTGCAGGTCTTTGTTGCAGTATTGCTCTTGCCGTAGGTCTTATATGCTGCAGCGTCCCTGAGCTTATACTGATAGGTATAGGTATAAGGCTCTGTACCGCCTGATGCTCTTGCCGATACCTTTACACCTGCTTCTGTAGTTGTTTCCTCTGCGCTGATAAATGATTTGTTCTCAAGAGGAGGTATGCTCTTTACTATAAGCTCAAATGTCTTAGAAACGACCTTTGAATCAGCATCCTTTACAAGAACTGCTATCTCATAGGTTCCTTCTGCATCAAGACTGAGCTTCTTTGTTTCGGCTGTAGTATTGCTCTTGCCTATTACAGTCCAAGTTTTTTCTCCGCTGAGTCTGCAGCGGTATGTGTAGGTATAAGGTGCTTTTCCGCCGGAAGCCTTGCCGGTAATAACTACTTCCTTGCCGGGTTCTGTCTTTTCAGTGCTGATCTCGGATTCATTTGCAAGCGGTACTGCATCACCCGATACAAAATCAAATCCGTTTTCGATAGCATATCTTTGCGCCTCAGAATCCTCCTTGCCGATAATTGTGAATCCTTCTACAGGCTTCATTCCCTCATCAAAATAATAGCCGATAGCACGCGGTCCGATTTCCATTACAGATTCAGGGATCGTAACCGACTTAATGCCCCTGCAGTCCATAAAACCAAATTCTGCGATAAATTTCAGGCTTTCCGGCAAAACAATACCAACAAGTTCTGAATTTCCGATACAGCCCGCGGAAACCGCTGTTGTTCCCCCTTTGATATTCATTACATAATTTTCGGGCATCTTGCCTTTATATCCGATGAGAACCTTTCCTGCATAAACCTCGCCGTCCGGCTGGTCATCAAACCATTTGGTTCCTTCAAATACTCCTGCGCCTACTATAAAAAGTGAATCGGGAATATCTATTTCTTCAAGCTTATTACAATCCTGGAAAGCAAAGGGACCAAGCTCTTCTATATCAGCAGGAAGCCTTACGCTTTCTAATTCACGGCAATTCATAAATGCTCCGCCTAAAACAGTTGAGCCGTCGGGAAGATACAACTCCTTAAGAGATGTACAATCCCTGAATGCTATCATGCCAATGTGAACAGGTCCATTAAATGTAACTGATTCAAGATTGTTACAATTTTCAAAAGACCTTGCTCTGATATATTTCATTGTTTTTGGGAATACTACTGATTTTATCTGAGAATTGTCAATGAATGCATTAAAGCAGATATTCGTAACGGGATATCCACCGATTTCCTCAGGAATAACTACTTCCTCGTCTTCACCGTAATACTGAATTATTGCAGCCTCGTCTTGACTGTCTATTCCGATAATATACGGTTCATCAAAATCTTCATAGAGTCTCAGGAATGGGAGATTATTTTCATTCGCATATTCCTGAGCAGCCGAATCCTCAAAACCGATAATATTAAAGCCCGGATCTATTTCCAATCCGTCTTCTGTCCTGTATCCAAATGCATAATCTCCAATCTCTTCTACAGACTGGGGGATCATAACAGAAACAAGCGATCCGCAATCAGCAAATGCATATTCGCCGATCTCCACAAGTCCTTCACTGAGCATCACTGTTTCAAGATCCTGACAGCCTTTGAAGGCTTCATTTCCGATCGAAGTAACCTCTTCACCTATACAAACATTTTTTATACGGTATGAACCATCAATTTTCAGTGAATCTCCGTCGCCTGTGGGACTGAAATCACCATTGCATATTCTCTCGCCTTCAATAAAAAGACTTCCGTTATTATATAAAAAGTAATCGTATTTTCCTTCTCTTGAATAACCTTTATAAACAAGAGTTGTAGATTCCTGACCGTTGACCGTCAATCCGAAATTTCCTTCTTCTGTCGTACAGAATACATCTATATCCTGATATTCATTTGTATCGAACTGAACAAAGCGGTCTATTCCCACATCCTTTTCGGACCAGTCATTTGTGGCTATAATAAAGCCCATTGACTTTACCTTGTCATTTATACCATCTACACTTATTGTTGCTATGGCGCCGTTTTCATCAAAATCATCAAAGTTGTATCTGGTACCGTCACCATTGAACCATACCTGCACAGACCAGTCCTTATAAGCGTCAAGATCATCTTCAAAACGCTGATAATGAATTCTTATTGTTTTGCTGAACGGGGCGGACTTAATAAAGGTGAAACCGTTATCCTCTGCATATTCCTGAATTTCAGTGCCCTCAAAGCCCTCAATTTCCATCTCATCAATACATACAAGGGATTCATCACCGTTATCATCAAATGTACTGAAATAACCGATAGCATTTTCCCCTATCTCACAAACAGACGCGGGAACATATATATAATCACCGGTCGCACCAACAAGAGCGCATACCCCTATTGATTTAACATTTTCCGGAAGCTCAATTCCTTCGATATCATCACAGCCGTAAAATGCATAATCCCCGATGCTCTTAACTGAATCCGGCAGTTCAACAGCCATTGCCGTGTTCCTGTAAAATGCATAGTCGCCTACATTCAATACTCCGTCATTTATTACAATGAAATTGACCTCATATTTGCTCCACGGTGAAGGATCATCCTTTGAATAATCTTTCATTGTGCCTTCGCCCTTAAAGCCTGCTCCGAAAATACTGAGAATATGACTGCCGTCAACCTTCCATTTACAGCTTCCCGAGCGTCCTCTGAAAACCCTTGATTCATCGCCAAAAAGATTTTCAATATCAAATACACTGCCTATTTCCCAGTTATCAACATCAACTTCCCAAGGTTCAATATCAGCGGATTTTGTGTCGATATAAGCCCAGAAGGTCTCTTTGTTGCCGTCATAAGCATCGGGATTTACGATCATCGGCTCTTCACCCACTCCGCTTTCCCAGTACTTGTCTGTGCCATTGAGATTTATCATGAAATGATTGTCTGCTCCGGCAACATAATCCAGCGGAACTGCAAAAACACCGTCACAGTATTCAACCATTTCTATATCATCTTCTTCTCCCCAGCCTGTTGACTCATTCTGAAGACTAAAGCTGACACTATACAGATCTGCAAAAAATCTGTTGAATCTATCAATTTCATAAACATCAGTATCACAAAAACCGCTTTCCCATTCGGTATAGTCCTCGCCATTGGTATTAAGAAAAACGGTAATGTCTTTTGTCTGTCCACCGGGTACATAAAGCTTCATATTTGTATTGTCACGATAATCACCCCAGTAATAATCCCAGCTGTTATCATAACGTATCTTAAATTCATAATCTCCCTCGTTCAGCGATAGTTCTGCAGTATAAATCCCATCGCCGTCATCATCGGTCATAGAAATATCGTTTTGCTCTCCCCATTGGGTAAAGTTACCGCAAACGCCAAACAAGCCTTCGCTGAAATCGGCTTCTTTACCGTTGTCTTTAACCGCAGTGGCTGTCATAACGCACATTGAAATAAGCATTGATGCGGACAAAACGAATGAGAGTGTTCTTTTTGCAGTGTTTTTTAGCTTCATTATTATTCCTCCTTAAATAATTATTATTGGTATTTTGCATAATAGTTTTTATAATGCAGGAAATAATACTATTATATTTATACCACTTTTTATTAAAAAAGTCAATCTAATATAGCAGCATACCGGAATTATTATATCGGTCAATAAAAAGACCTGCGGGCTTTTTTCTACGCAGGTCTTTGGTTATGATGTTATGTAAAATTATATGGTTTACATTTATCATTCCTCATACTTTACTTCTGATTTTGATATCATGCTTGTTCCAAGAAGATACAGACAGTTTGAATCACCAAAACAAGCCTTTCTTGAATCTGAGGAAGTCGTAATATTTGCTATCTTCAAACCGTTAGTATTGTAAATCGAAGCGCTGCCCTGATTAAGAACAGCTATCCTGCCGTCACGGTAATCAAGTGATAATGCTCTGTCTTCAAGACTTATCGAGGTATCTGTTTTG
>CACXDV010000173.1 GCA_902766585.1 uncultured Ruminococcus sp. | reverse complement strand
GCTCTTACTCTGCCGCAAGCGATTATCCGAAATATTATCAGAAAAGTATTGATTTTAATTATACACAATGAAAGGATGATTTTTATGTCATATAATCTTAATCAGTTAACTACAAAACCTATTTACAACTGTGAGAGGCTTGTTATCACTCCCATGACAGACGAAGAGACCGAGACCTACGGTACCCCTTATGAAATCACAAAGAGACTTATGAGCTATGATGACAGTGTGGACAGCTCAACAACTGACCTTTACGGTGATGGCGTGCTCGTTGAAAGCACCGTTGAAGAAAATCCCGGTACCCTTGCCCTTGGCATTCACGGTCTTACGGATGAGGAATATGCGGCAATTTTCGGTATTGATTACGATTCTGATGCTATTATTGAATCCGGTGAAGAGGAACCTCCCTACTGCTGTGTTGCCCTTATGACCCGCATAGGCAAGAATACGGTAAACCTTCGCAAATGGCCGAAGGTCAAATTCAAAAAGATGACAGAAAGTGTTCAGCAGAAGCAGGGCAATAAAAATTACTCTACTCCTACTCTTAACGGTACCTTCGTTCAGTGTAAGCGTCTGGGCTGTAAGAGAGCAAGGAAGTGTGATGTCGTTGAAGACGCTTCTGCATCAGTTATCGAGGCATGGCTGACAAGACCGGATTATCTTGGGGGTACAATTCCCACGCCGTGATGATGAGGTGTTATTATGCTCAGTGACCTCGAAAGAAAAGAAAGCATTATACATATCGCAGGCAGGGAGTATCGCATCAGATACTCCCTTAACTGTTTGTTATGTCTTGAAAAAATATATATTCCGATCGAAAAAATACTTGAAACTGATTTTTATAAATGGGATATTGATACGATTATTCATTTAGTCCATGCTGCTATGTGTGATATGCCCTGGAACCGAAAGGCTGTGAACCGCAGGGATTTTGACCGCATCAATCCGACACTTCAGCAGCTTGGCGAAAAAATAAATGCCGCTGATCTTCCCGCGCTCAGAGCAGAACTTGCCGATGCACTGATAAACAGCTTGCCGGACAAGGACGAATATGAAAATAAATCTGCATCATCAGCGGACGAAGGCCATTTGAAAGCCTTTGCTGTTGATGTTATCGGGATCCCAGAGAAAGAATTCTGGAATAGTACCTATCGCGACCTTGATTATCGTCTGAATAAATATTTAGAGGTCAAGGGCATGAAGGAAATGCCTGTAGAGATACAGATGTTCGACAAGGAGGATTGATATGGGATATGGCTAAAAGCAGAAAATATACTACACTCTTCAATGCGGACAGCTCCGGCTTCAAAAAAGGAACAAGCGAAGTCATTAAGGCACTGGACGAAACCAACAAGGCTCTTGTCAAAAATCAGTATCAGCAAAAGGACTGCAGCAGAACTATTTCCGATGCACAGATGGAACTCAGAAAAATTGCCGAGGAACAAAAGAAAACGGGTGTTGAGACCGATGAGCAGAAGGAAAAAATAAAAAAGCTGAATGATACAATCGATTCCGAAAAAGCAAAGCTTGCTCAGCTGCGAACCGAACAGACAGCGCTTAAGGAGAATATTTCACAGTTAAGCCGTGAGCTGACGGATAATAATGATCGCTGGACTACCATCAAAGGTACAATTGCAAATCTTGCGTCTGACGGAATAGAATTTCTTTCCCGAAAACTTTTACAGCTTGGAAAAAATGTAATCGCCGTAGGGGAACAGTTTTCTGCTTCAATGTCCGAAGTAGGGGCTATCTCCGGTGCCTCTGCAGCCGATATGGAACTGCTTGAAAAAACAGCAAGGGAATATGGCTCTACAACTAAATTCTCCGCGTCTGAGGCGGCTCAGGCTTTAAAATATATGGCTCTTGCAGGTTGGGATGCACAGCAGTCCGTTGACTCTCTCGGCTCTGTCCTCGACCTTGCTGCAGCGGGTAATATGGATCTGGCAAGGGCATCCGATATAGTTACGGACTATATAACAGCGTTCGGTTTATCGGTAAAAGACAGCTCGCATTTTGTTGATATCATGGCATATGCTATGTCCCATTCCAACACCAATGTTGAACAACTAGGCGAAGCATATAAAAACTGTGCTGCGGG
>CACXDV010000172.1 GCA_902766585.1 uncultured Ruminococcus sp. | reverse complement strand
TCTGACAGCTTTGTTATCTTATCATACTTTTTCCCTTTTGTCAACACTTTTTTTCAATCTTTTTCCTTTGTCTACAAATTGTATATTTTTTATTTGCCAGATCCTGCTTTCATCAAATAATACTACTTATAGTAAAAAAGCACCGTCCTTTCAGACGATGCTATTTTTCAGAATCTGTTATTATTGTTGTTTATATTGTTTCCGCCGAAGCCTTGCTGATCATTGCCGGTATAGAAGCTATTAGGATCATTATATGAATTCTGCTGTTCTCCGGTATATAAACTATTTGGATCGTTATATGAATTCTGCTGCTCTCCTGTATAGAAGCTATTGGGATCATTATATGAATTCTGCTGTCCACCGTTATAAAAGCTATTTGGACTGTACTTGTTAGTGTTTGAATTGGGGTTATAACTGCTTGTGCCTCTGCCCATTGCAATTGAATCTGCGCTGAAGCCCCACATATTATCTCCGTCGCTTGGATCTGTAAGCCATTTCAGAAGAATGAAAGGACCTGCTATCGGAACAAAAATAACCAATATATGTATGCCCGATCTGCCTGTATCATGCAAACGGCGAATCGCTACTGACCATCTCGGAACAAGAAGAGCAAGTGACCACAATGTCGACAGTATACTGATGCCGCCTTTTTCCGACATTCCGGTAAGAACGGAGATAAAAGCTAATACAAATGACACGATAAAATCAAACAAGAAAAACCACCAATACTCGCTTCTGGTCGATCTTGCACTGAAATTTACATAATTTAAGAAGAACAGCTTAATTGCTTCCACAAAACCCACATTCTTCGGACTCATAATACATTCCTCCTGTTTAAATATCAGTAAATATAATCATATATAAAGCGCTTTGTCAATACGATCTTAGAATTAACTGATTATGATAAGCTTATATTATTATCAGAGTTTTAGCCGGTTTTCATCATATCACCGGATATTTTGTTACCATATATTATTACAGGCTGTTTATTGTGTTCATTGATAAAATCCGTAGTCTGAACAGAAGCATTTTTACCATCAACAGACGTTTCATTAAGATTGACCTTACTGATCGTTCCTCTCTCGCTCCAGGCAGAAATACCGTTTACATATTTTGCAACATATATCTTGTCATCCTCGATCTTATATTTTCCTGTAAGCTCCTGGTTATGCCCCTGATCCTCACATCTTACAGTAAATTTATAACTTCCATCCTCATAGAACTCACAAATATACTGAGCTTCTTTTCCGCAATTCGGACATTTCTGTTTGAAAGCATCCCATACGGCAGGATTTTCTTCTCCTGATGAAGCACTTAGTATAATTGACAGATTGTTAAGCTTTTTAAGTATAGCATTTACATCCTTATAATCTTTAATTTCCTCATATTCTAATAAAGCGTTTTTATAATGTGTATTATCATATTCTCTCTGTGCAAGACGATACTTACACTCTTTAAGAAGCTGACTGCTTTTCTTGTAATCCCCAAGAACAGTATATATCTCAAACGCTGCATTCAGATGATTGAGCTTCATTTCCTCTCTGCCCTTGTTATAAAGGTTTTCCTTGCATTTATTTGCTCTTTCATCATCAATCAAGCCAAGCTCCATATAGATCTTATAAGCTTCAAGATAATCCTCAGATGCAATCAATTCATCCGCAATAGCAAGCTCGGAATCTACATACATATCATCAGAATCCATATAGCCCGGAATGCTTTGGAAAAGCTCTGCTGCTTTTTCCTTGCTTCCTCCGTAAAACTCATTGGCAGCCTTACTGTAAACACATTTATTCCGCAGTTCATCACTGTCGAGATAGCCCTTCATTTTGTCAAACTTTGATATAGCCTCATCAAATTTACCGTTATTCATTGCTGCTACCGCATTATTATACCTAAAATACGGAATAACATATAAATATGTTCCCAAACCGGCACCTGCAAGGATCAGCGTAACGATCACAATGATCAATGCAGCCTTTGATTTGCCCATACCGTCTTGTTTTTTCTTCTGCTTGGCATAATCAGCTTTTCTCTTTTCAAACTCCTGACGCTGCCTTTCTTTTTCAAGTCTTTCCTTTTCAACAACCTGCTGACGTATCTTTTCGTTTTCGACTTTACGGCGATCGTCCTGTTTTCTGAGATTATCCTGAACAGTATTAACAATGAGCCAGTTTTTATTTACGCCGCAGCCGCTGCATTTTTCTTCGTCGCTCCAATTGAGCGCACCACAGGCACAAAGCCAGTACATATCTTCAAATTTGGGATTCAAAATAAGCTTTGTCTGATCAACGTTTTCACGGGTACAGTTTTCAAGAAACTGCTTATGCAGATCGCCAAGAACATTGTATATGCTTTCCTGCTCAAGACTCATGTTAAAACGCTTTTTTTCTTCATTATTCCATGTCTGTCCCGAAACTGTTGTAACAGACTTAATAACAAATTCAACATTTCTGGTCTGGACATTTCTTATTCTGATAGGAGTATCCATTCCGAAAACACCGTTACGCGGAATATCAAGATTAACATATTTAAGATCAATAAGTGTATCAACTATCATTCTCACTGAATCATAGCATATAATATCGAATACTGCCTCCTTAATATGCTCAGGCTGAACATTCATCATCTTGCTGTAAGCAAAGATAGCTCCCCTGTCAATATTAAGCTCCAGACGCATCGTGCAAAGAGCAACAGGCGAACCCTCAAACCATAGATGAATATTCTTTTCCTCTAATAATTGTTTCTTTTCTTCCCTTGCCATAATTACACTCCCGAATTTATTAATGAGACGATACAAATAATTAAAGCGCAGACTCAAAAACAAAATGCCCCGCCAAACGGGACATCGCTGTTTATTCAAGCCTCATAAATTCCCGATATTAATTCTAATACTTCTGTAATAATATGTCAAGAAAAAGCCATATTATTATATTCTTTTTGTATAAATGTTAAAAAACAATATCGGCTATATGTATATTTTACCTCCAATATCCGATAAAAATTAAGGAAAAATATTGAAAATCAAGTACTGTTATTCTATAATGATATTGTCAATAAAGACAGATAATAAGGAAAGGAAAACGCTTTTATGGAAATAAGAAGCATCAATGCACAGACCATCACACAAACGGTCAAAAAGCTCTACATGGATATGAACTATTTTATCGGAGATGACATTCTCAGCGCTCTTAAAAATGCACAGCAGAATGAAAGCTCCTCTACCGGCAAAGCTGTTCTTTCTACACTGATAGAAAATAACCGTATCGCCGCAAGAGATGAGGTTGCGATATGTCAGGATACAGGAATGGCTGTAATGTTCATTGAATACGGTGAAAAAGTTGTAATAGAAAACGGAAGCTTTGAGGATGCCGTTCAGGAGGGTGTTCGTCAGGCATATATTGACGGCTATCTCAGAAAATCCGTTGTAGACGATCCGGTTTTTGAAAGAATAAATACAAAAGACAACACGCCCGCTATAATTTACACTACTATAGTTCCGGGCAGCAAAATAAAGATACTCGCAGGCTGTAAGGGCTTCGGAAGCGAAAATATGTCCGCTGTAAAAATGCTTACCCCTTCGGCAGGAATCGAGGGTGTCAGAAAATTCATTCTTGATACGGTCAGAACAGCAGGTCCCAACCCCTGTCCTCCAATAGTTGTCGGTGTAGGTATAGGCGGAACCTTTGAAAAGGCTGCAATGCTTGCTAAAAAAGCTACGCTTCGTCCAATTGATACGAAAAATCCCGACAGCCGGTATGCACAGCTTGAGGATGAGCTTCTTGCAGGAATAAATAAAATGGGATTTGGTCCCGCAGGACTTGGCGGGGACAATACAGCTCTGGGCGTTAATATAGAATACTTCCCCACCCATATTGCAGGAATGCCTGTTGCAGTCAATATCTGCTGTCACGCAGCGCGTCACAAGGAAGCAGAAATATAATTACGGAGGTCAATCATGGCTAAAAAAATAACTCTGCCTCTTACTGATGAGGCAATAAAAGACCTGAAAGCAGGTGACAGCGTTCTTATTACCGGTTCTATGCTGACAGGAAGAGACGCTGCACACAAAAGATTATTCGAGCTTATAGAAAAAGGAGAAAAGCTTCCCGTAGATCTTTCCGGAGAAGTAATATACTATGTCGGTCCCGCCCCCGCAAAGCCCGGCCATGCAGTCGGTCCTGCCGGTCCGACATCAAGCTACAGAATGGATAAATATACTCCTGCACTTCTTGATAGAGGACTAAAAGCAATGATCGGCAAGGGAGCAAGAAGCCCTGAGGTGATAGAATCAATGATTAAAAACGGCTGTGTATATTTTGCCGCGATCGGAGGAGCCGCTGCTCTCATTTCACAAAGCATCAAAAAGGTCGAAACTCTCGCTTATGAGGATTTAGGTACAGAAGCGATCTACCGTTTTACCGTTGAAGATTTTCCTGCAATAGTTGCAATTGATTCTATGGGGAATTTAGCAGCACCATCGCTTATTAAAAAATAATACTCATTAAAAAAATGAACTGCCGCACAGTAAACTTACGCTTGTGCGGCAGTCCTTTTTTGATTTTACATACTAAAACTAATAAGAATTATTATCTGATCCATTTATCAACGATCGAGGGCTTATCGAATCCCCAATCCTCCTGAGCGCCATGAACGACCAGATCAAAGCCGTTCTTTCTGAGAACATTTGCGGAGGCTTCATTTTCAACCATCGTGCTCGCGGTAATTATCTCAATATCTGTTTCATCATAAAGATATTTTACCATGAGCGAAAGAGTTTTCGTCGCTATTCCCTTTCCCCAGAAGCGCTCAAGCAAACGATAGCCGACACTTATCTTATGATATTCGTCACGAAAGCCGTACAGCTCCGCAATACCACAGAATTCTCCGTCATAATATACACCAAGTATGATCGATTCCTGAAAACATTCAGTATACAAATGACTGATAACATAACCGATATCCTCATACTTGCGTTCAAAAAGAAATGTCGGGAGATACTTGTATACATTATCATTGCCGATAAGTTCCTTTAAAGGCTCTGTATCCGCTTCGGTAATTTCTCCGATAACTATTCTCCCATCATACAAACAAGGAATTTCGGAAAACAATTTTTCATTCTCATTCTGTCCTTTTACAATAAACTGAAAAGCATCTGTTGAACCGGATCAGCTTAACAGCTTTTTTATTGTCAGTATGTTATGACCGTCCTCGTATTTATAACTGACATCATCCATTGTTTTCTTAACAAGATAAATTCCCAGTCCTCCGATCTGCCTTTTATTAGCAGAAAGCGTAATATCCGGATCAGCCTTTGCAAGGGGATCATACGGTATGCCGGAATCTATAAAGGTTATCGCTATTGCCGGAGGATCATCTGAAACCACCGCTTCAATGACCACTTCGCCGTTCTTTTCCGGATAGGCGTAATGAGCTATATTAACAAATATCTCCTCCACCGCAATGGTGATCTGTATTACTGTTTTCGGAGAATGATCTGTATTCTGAATCGATTCTTCTATAAAGGATATTACCTGCTGCAAATTTTCCGTAACAGCTGCTAAAACCAATCTGAATTTATTCTCTGCCATTTATTATTCCTCCTCAAAGAATTTTACCGATCATCCTTACCCTTATACTCAAGACAAAGCATTGTCAGATCGTCAAACTGCTCTGCCTCCTTGACAAAGCCGTCTACAGTTCTGCGGACATTCTGCAGTATCTCCTTCGGTTCCGCATCAGGCTGTTTATTAAGGGCTTCTATCATTCTCTCCGTACCGAAAAGCTGTGACTCGCCGTTTGTTGCCTCCGGTACTCCATCCGTATACAAAAACAGCTTCGAGCCGGGTGTAAGTGTCATTTCATACTGCTTATATCTCATACCGTCCATTCCGCCCAAAACAAAGCCATGCTTGTCCTTATAAAGCTCAAAGACCTTGTCCTGTTTAAGAACGGGAAATTCATGTCCGGCATTTGCTGCGGTCAACTTTCCTGTAGAGATCTCAAGTATGCCAAGCCAGACTGTAACGAACATATCCTCCTGATTTCTTGAGCATATTGCAGAATTTGCGGCTGTGAGAATCTCCGAGGGTGATTTACCCATTTTGGCATAATTTGCAATAATGATTTTTGTCGCCATCATAAACAGTGCCGCGGGAATACCCTTGCCTGATACATCAGCCATTACTACACAAAGATGATCGTCATCAACAAGGAAGAAATCATAAAAATCTCCTCCTACCTCCTTGGCAGGATCCATGGATGCATAAATATCAAATTCCGTTCTGTCAGGAAACGGCGGGAAAATATTCGGCAGCATATTTGCCTGTATCTTTGTCGCAAGTGCCAGTTCTGTGCTTATACGCTCCTTTTCTGCGGTAATCTTCGTGAGATCGTCAACATATCTTACTATCCTTTCCTCCATTTTATCAATGGATGCCGCAAGACCTCCAATCTCATCCTTATTTTTAATAGTTTCCTGAAGCCTTGTTTTCCCTGCTGTGTTTTCCTTTGAGAAACGGCTTGTTTCCTTTGTGATCTTGCTGAGAGGTTTCAGAAGCACAAAATTAAGATATAATGATTGACCTATGATAACCAGAACGGCAGTTATGACCAATAATCCTATAATTTTATAAAGATAGTTATTGCGTACACCTGTAAGTGTTTCCATCTGACGCTGAACGCAAAGTATAGCTGTAGTTTTTCCGCTGCTGTCCTTAAGCGGTATCATTGCCGTGATATGAGGATCAGTTTCGATATATCCTTTATCGCGGATAACAAGCTCCCTTTCGGATTCTCCGCTATAAAGCCTTTTATACTTTTCACGGTATTCATCATTTGTCGTTTCACGGACATATCCGAATTCATAGCATGAATAATCAGTGTTATAATTAATGGTCGAAAAGAGGAAGGTAATATGCTTGTAATCCGTCAGATCCGGACGTATCACATAGATAAATGTAACGCCTGATGTATTGCACAGCGTCTCCATTTTATTCCATGCTTCCTTATATTCATCCGTTTTGCCTCCGCTTTCAGCATATGCATCCATACGGTCAATATCAATACAGGTCACAGCAGTATCGGCAGTATAAAATGCGTCATCAGAATAAGTATCAAGAAGCGCATATGTAAAGCTGTTAAAGCCTATAACGCCTACCACTAACGAAAAAGCTGTCAGCAGCAGTACTATTCCAAAAACGCTTTTAAAAACAACACTGTGTATTATTTTTTTCTTTCCCCCGCTCTTCATTATGATCCTCCTTGTTTTATCTTTAGTATCTCTGAAAAGCCTGTTATCTCAAGAATTTCCATGACATTTTCATGCACATTAATAAGTTTCATATCTCCCCTGTCAGTCATTGTTTTCTGCGCCCAAAGAAGAACTCTCAGACCGGCAGATGAAATGTATTCAAGCTTATCCATATCTATGACAAGCTCCTCTGCATCAGTTATCTGTTCCTTGACCGCTGCTTCAAATTTCGGAGCAGCTACTGTATCCACCCTGCCTGAAACTTCAATAATAGTCTTTTTTTCAATTTTGCTGATTTTTATATTCATTCTTTATTCTCCTAACTAAATGATATTTTTTCTATTATTTTTTATTCTTTTTGTTTTTTCTTTTCATAGCCGCAAGCGTAAAGACTGTTCCTGCCGAAACAGCCGTCAGCAGTATTCCCGCAGCCATTGCCGCATTTCCTGTTTCAGGAACAAAGCCTGAAAGACCTGTGTTTGTATTCGAGC
>CACXDV010000171.1 GCA_902766585.1 uncultured Ruminococcus sp. | reverse complement strand
TATTATTTTGACTTTACTCAATCGGCAACCGTGAAAGAATGATTGTCAGATTCAAACAAAGTAAAAATCTTTTTGTCGTTGACTATAGTTTTCTTTGATTATAATGAGTATACAATATTCACTCTAAAAAATCAACAAAAACACAAAGCTTTTTATCGCAAACTGTTCGATAAATTGTATATAGTATTTTAAAAAATTCTTTATAGTTGTTCCAAAACGAACACTCCGCTTTGCTATAATTAACTCAGCAAAGAAAAAGTTTTAAAAAAACCTGAAGTTGTTCCAAAACGAACACTCCACTTTGCTACAATTACCTCAGCAAACAAAAAACAAAATGAAAGGATGATTTTTATGGAAAAATCAAAAGCAAGTATCTTAGAGCAGTTAGAGGAAATTCGTTTTTGTCTTCATAGAGTCGATCAGTGCATCAATAAACTGTACAACTCAATTATGAGCGACAACAATGCTTCTGAAAACCAGTCAAGGAATTTAAGCTCCGAAAAATCATTTTCCTCAGATGATCTCAGAGACGAAATCAAATGGGACACACCTGATTTCAATATATCAGATTATTCCTACGAAGATTTCGAGGACTATGATGAGGAAGATGACGAGGATTGGTTTAACGAAGACGATGAAGACGAGGTTTTCGTTGATGATGATGAGGAAGATGACGAAGACGATGAAGACGAGGTTTTCGTTGATGATGATGAGGAAGATTACGAGGATTGGTTTGACGAAGACGATGAGGACGAGGTTTTCGTTGATGATGAGGAGGAAGATGACGAGGATTGGTTTGACGAAGACGATGAAGACGAGATTTTCGTTGATGATGATGAGGAAGATGACGAAGACGATGAAGACGAGGTTTTCGTTGATGATGATGAGGAAGATGACGAGGATTTGTTTGACGAATATGATAAAGACGAGATTCTCGTCGATGATGAGGAGACTGAGCTTGTTTTCGATGATGACGAACAGGCTGACACAGAGGGAAATTCCGGTAACGGCATGATGAATATAACGATCCTGTCCGTAACGGATCTGAACAAAGAGGATAAGACAACAGAGGAAAAAGCTTGGCTCTACGGAAATCTTTATCAAAACATGACCGGATTTATCGGAATGATACCTGCTATCGAGGTCGGAAAAGGAATGTATATCTACTATCCGAGATCCAACAACACGCCTAATCTCCGTGTGAGGATCCATACAAGCTCGGTAAACAGCCACAGCGAAAAGCTTCTTTCTGAAAGCATGGTTATCCACATGGTCAAAACCGAAAACAGTATATATACATTCATCGAGTACAAAAAATAATAATGGTATTTAAGGAGGAATAATAATGAGTTACATAAAAATCAATGATCAATATAAGATCAGTAACGGATCCATAACAATTATCGAAAATCTTCAGCCGGGAGTATATGTTGTCAGATATAACGAGGAGGATGGCTTTTCACTCGAGGAATACGGAGAAATAGGTGTCGTTAAAAATGTCTACGGTCAGCATCAGAAAAAAATCGAAAAAGCCTTCCATGCCTTTGAAAACATGGACAGAAACCTCGGTATCCTTCTTTCCGGCGATAAAGGAATAGGTAAAACACTCTTTCTGAAAATGCTGGCAAGGGAAGCTGTAAAAAGAGGTATGGTCGTTATCGTTGTGGACAGATACTACTACGGGATAGACTCCTTCCTTATAAAGATCAGACAGGAATGTGTTATTCTCTTTGATGAGTATGAAAAGCGTTTCGGAGAGTCGAATAATACAAGAAGCGTAAATAATATAGGGTTTCCGATCGGAATGGACCGATTCGGACCGGCTGAAAATATCTTTTCGTCTATGAATTCTCATCAGACTGAGCTTCTTGAGCTGTTTGACGGAATATCCGGAGGCAAAAAAATGTTCGTGCTTACCTGCAATGACATAAGCTCGATCAATAATTATCTGATAGACCGTCCCGGCAGAATACACTATCATTTCAGATTCACATATCCTTCTACTAAGGATATCATGCACTACCTTAAGGATAATGTGAAGCCTGAGTATCATTCACAGATACAACCGCTCCTTAATTATTCCTTATTCACAAAGATCAGCTATGATTCACTCAGGGCAATAGCCTTCGAGATAAATTCCGGTCTGAGCACTGAGGAAGCGCTTACCGATCTGAATATCTCACGCGATATGAAATCCTGTCCGGAATTCGAGGTATATATGCATTTCTCAAGCGGTTATACAAGCACTCCTCAGACGAACAGCATAAATTTCTTTGGTGATGAATCCGCAAGCGTCATTCTTCGCTACCGCAAAAAGAAGAGCAAGCAAAGACTGATCAAAATTGAGTTTCTGATAAAAGATCTGGAACTGTCTGAATTTGGTTCTGATTTTATACTTCCTGTGGAAAAAATACAGGATGCGTATGCTGAAAGTACGAATGAAACCGATTATATAGATGTTATGGAAATGCTTGAAAATGACGGGCTGGAATTCATTTCTTTCAGCAAAAGCTTATTCTGAGGCACAGTCAAAAATAAACCGATATTATTTCATCGAGCTATATACTAAAACGACCGAATGAATCAGAATTACAACTCATTGTAAAATAAAATATGGCTGCTGTACAAAGAAAATAAGTTTGCACAGCAGCCTTTATTATTTGTTGAACTATAAACTGAATTCAGCGAATGAATCAGAATTGCAATTCATTGTACATTGCACATTGTACATTGTTATTATGTGACTGTTACTTTGAAGTTCTTGACGGTTACATAGTCGCTTTCGTCCTGAATATAAACTCTTGCTTCGTATGTTCCCGCTGTATCAGGGGTGAATGAAACTGATTTGTAAGTCGCGCCTCTCTTGCCAATGGTCTTAAACTTTGTTTCACCGGGCTTTTTATACTCATATGTGTAGCGGTAAGGCTCTGTTCCTCCCTCCGGAACAGCTGTAAGTGTCACCTTATTGCCGACCTTTGTTTTGGTGGTGCTTATTGTTGATTTATTTACAAGAAGCGTGCCTGTGGAGTAAACTGTTTCGCTATAGGATTTTACTGTACCAGCGCTGTCCTTTACAAGTACACGGACTTTGTATTGACCGGAAAGCTTTGCATTGAATACCTTTGATTCTGCTGTGCCGTACTTTACGCCGAGAGTTGTCCATGTGGTCTTGCCGGGCTTCATTATCTGATAGGTGAAATAGTAGGGCGCTGTTCCGCCTTCTGCCATGCCTGTTATCGTTACCTTTGCTCCGCAGAATACATCAACAGAGCTCACTGAGGAAATATTGACAAGCACACTTGTTACATTGAGGGTAAATTTCTTTGATACAGTCTTGCCTGAGCTGTCCTTTACGGTAATAAGGATATCGTATGCTCCTGTGGCTGTGGGCTTGAAGGTTTTAACGCTTTCAGTACCGTATTTTGTGCCGAGTGTCTTCCAGCTTGATGTGCCTGACTGTCTGTACATGAAGGCGTAGGTATAAGGCTCAGAACCGCCTTCAGCTATTGCTGTAAGAGTTACCTTCTTGCCAAGATTGATGTTCTCCGAGCTTATCGTTGATTTGTTTGCAAGAGGCTCTGAGGATTTTCCTACGAATGTAAAGCCGTTATTATTTGCATAAGTCTCTGCTGCCGAGCCTGTTACACCGTATATGGTCATTCCTTCATTACCCTCAAAGGCATAATCTCCTATCCATGTTACGCTTGCGGGTATGCTTACGGATTCAAGCCCGCAGAAACCGAAGGCACTGTCGTCTATCTCCGTAACGCCCTCCGGTATCTCAACGTTTGTAAGACCTGAGCATCCGGAAAAGGCAGACTGGTCAATAGTTTTAAGATCCTTCGGAAGTGCTATGCTCTTAAGTGATGTACAGCCGAAAAATGCATAGCTGTAAATTTTGGATATTCCCTCCGGGAAAACTATGCTTTCAAGAGATGTACAGCCGTTGAATGCTCCATTTCCTATAAACTCGGCATTTGAAGGAATATTGACAGATTTAAGTGAGGTACATCCTACGAATGTGTAATCAGGAACAGATGTGAGATCATTCGACAGATAAACCGATTCAAGTGAAGTACAGCCTGTAAAGGTACTGTAGCCCAGATCCTTACAGCCGTCTGAAATAGCTGCAGATGTAAGCGACTCACAATTTCCGAATACATAATCGCCCCAATTTGTTACTACACCGGGAACGGTTACGCTTGTGATATACTTATTATTGAAGAATGCCTCACTACCCAGGCTGTAAAGGGTATTGCCGTTTATCGTTTCAGGTACTGTAACATTTAATCCGCTGCCGTTGTAATGTGTTATTACTAAAGAAGAATCGCTATTGACCTGATAATTATACAACTCACTATCGGGAATTTCATAAAATGTAATAGAATTATTTTTGGCATATTCAGAGGCTTTGCCGTTGTAGCCGTATATCTTGAACGTACTTATTTTTATATACTCGCTGTCTTTATAATTGTAGCCCAGGGCGTGATCACCCATATATTTTATCGTACCCGGAAGCGTAATAGAATAAAGACCGGAATTGCAGAAGGCATAATCGCAAATGTTCTCCAGTCCTGCCGGAAGGCTGACCTCTTCAAGAGCCTTACATCCCCAGAATGCTCCTAAGCCGATAGTCTTCAACGGAGTTTCATCAAGATTTATGGTCGTAAGCTTATCACAGAATTCAAACGCATAGGTTTGTATTGATTTGATCGAATCACTAAGCACGACCTCCTCAAGACCGCAGCAGCCGTAAAATGAATAAGCAGGCACACTTGTCATAGATTCAGGAAGTATGACCTTTTTCAGTGTTACATTACCGTTGAAGGCGTTTTTTTCAATGGATACAACAGGTTTGCCGTCTATTTCTTCGGGTATTTCAAACTCTGTGTCCTTTCCTTTGTATTTTACTATTGAAATGCCGGAGTCGTCATCAGTTGTTTTATACTCCAGCAGATTAGTGAAGTCAAAGCCGTTCTTTGTCGCATAATTCATAGCTTCTCCGGAATAGCCGGACATAGTGAAGGTGTCTTTCTTAGTATAATCACCATTTTTATAATCATAGCCTAATGAATAAGTGGATAATGACGTCAAAGAGATCGGCAGTGAAGCATTGCTTAAGCCTGTTCCGGCAAAGGCACCGTAGCCTATCGTGGTTAGCCCCTTCTTAAAATCGAAGGACGTGATCAGAGGACAGTTTCTGAATGCTCCCGCACCTATTGAGGTCAATGTACCGCCGATATTTACATTAGATAAATTGGTGCAGTTTGTAAAAGCATAATTGCCTATTGATGTAATACTTGATGGGATCGTAACATTGCGAAGAGATGTGCAGTCATAAAAAGCATATTGGGAAACTGATGTCATTGTTGACGGAAGAGCAACAGTTTCAACATTGCTGTCATCAAATGCAAAAGTCTCTATTTTTACTACAGGCTTGTTCTTGATTTTATCAGGTATTATCAGAGTAGTATATGAACCGGTATATTTTTTGATAGAAACGCCGGAACCGTCTGCAAATTCTTTGTAGGTAAGTGTGGGTTCAAAGGTCAAGCCGTTAGCCGAGGCATAGGTCTCAGCTGCCGAAGAAGGAATACCGCTCAGCTTAAAACCGTCAACCTTTGTATAGGTGCTGTTATTATAGTTGAAGCCGAATGCATTATCACCTATACTATTCACAGATGGCGGAAGCTCAACAGAGGTAAGACC
>CACXDV010000170.1 GCA_902766585.1 uncultured Ruminococcus sp. | reverse complement strand
TCCTTCTTTCTATGGAGCTTCTTGGGCTGATATGTTCTCAGCATGGAAATTCCTCCTTTCAATACTGTCCAGGTTATAACCTTGCACCGTAAAATTATAAACTATAATGCACTCATCTGTCAATAAAAATTTTAATTTTTTAAGCATTTTTTCAAGCTTTTTTACTCATTAACCAAATTTTGACCTTTTACTGTGCAATAATAGCTTAAAACAAATAACTGAAAATCCCCTCTTATACTATGAATTGAAGCTTTTTTCATGTTCTTTGACCTGTTCGTAAAAATGATAAATATTGCGAAATAATATGCTTTTATTAATGTTGAAAATTAAATTATTTTATGATATAATTAACCTTGTATAAGTGTTTGTAATTCTCTCCGGCAAAAAAATAAGGAAAGCTCCGGGTGAATACGGGCATTTGCCGTTAAAAACAGCGGATAAACAAAAATTTAAGAAACAGGAGAAGATAGTATTTATGGATTCATTAAACGAAGCCTGGGACATGGTGCTGGAATACTGCAAAAAGCAAATATCCTCCACAGCCTATAAATCCTGGCTTGCCAATATTGAATTGGTAGATCTGGATTTTGCAGAGGGCAAGGCAATTCTGAGAGTACCTGTGGATTTTCACCGTAATCTTGTACTTTCGGTTTATAAGCCTCTTTTAACGGAAGCTATGGAAAATGTTTTCGGAAAGGCGCTTGAACTTGTAGTTATCCTTCCCGATGAAAAGGATGAAAAAACCGAAAGAGCCTCTCAGTCCGATCTTGACGAGGACTATGAATTTACCTTTGATACCTTTATCGTAGGCTCCTCAAACAAATTTGCTCATGCAGCCTCTCTTGCAGTTGCAACAAATCCCGGAAGGGCATACAATCCCCTTTTCATCTACGGAAATTCCGGACTTGGCAAAACTCATCTGCTTTATGCGATCAGAAATGAAATACACAAGAATCATCCCGAAAAGGATATAGTTTATGTCAAGGGCGAGGATTTCACGAATGAGCTTATAGAGGCTCTTATGACAAAATCAAATATCGAATTTCGTCAGAAGTACAGAAAATCTGATGTTCTTCTTGTGGATGATATACAGTTCATAAGCGGTAAGGACGCAACACAGGAGGAATTTTTCCATACCTTCAATACTCTTTATGAAGCAAAAAGTCAGATAGTACTCACATCAGACCGTCCTCCGAAGGAAATACAGACTCTTGAGGACAGACTGAGAAGCCGCTTTGAATCAGGACTTATTGCCGATATCCAACCGCCTGATTTTGAAACAAGAATAGCTATCATACGCAGAAAGGCAGAGCTTCTGCAGATAGAGCTGCCCGATGATGTGACCGAATATATCGCATCAAGGCTTAAATCAAATATTCGTCAGCTTGAAGGCGTTGTTAAGAAGCTCAAGGCTAAAAACCAGCTCTACGGAGATAAGATCACGATCAATATAGCTCAGAAAACTATCTCAGAAATACTGAACAATGATCAGCCGCCTCCGCTTACAGTGGAAATGATAATAGACGAGGTTGCCCGTCATTTCGGTCTTACAGGAGCAGATATACGCTCATCAAAGAGAAATTCCAATATTTCCAATGCCCGTCAGATCGCAGTATATGCAGTAAGAGAGATCACCGACCTTTCCATGAACAATATAGGTGATGAATTCGGCGGAAGAGATCATTCCACTATTGTATATGCTCTTAAGCAGATCGAAAAGAACATGAACAAGGATCCCAAACTCAAATCGACAGTAGACGATATCATCAAAAATATCCGCAACAGATAAGTTGAAAACTTTTTCAACATTCAACAAAATCTGTTGAAACAAATAGAATTTGAACTGAATAATTTTCCACTTTTACTTAACATTCAACTAACATGATTCCACCGTGCTGTTGAGAGTTAAAAATTCTTCCAGTTTTTTCAACATTGACCGCACAAAGCTTCAACAAGTGAAAAATTACCTGAAAACGGCAGAAAATCAGGAAAAATTTAACTTTTCAACAGTTTTGACACCACTACTAATACTACTAAAATTAATCTATCCTTTTATGGGAAATCAGTATTCAGAAAGGACAAAAAAGCATGAAATTCATATGCGACCGTAATAAGCTCACAGAAGCAGTTACAAATGTTCAAAGAGCCGTATCCTCAAAGTCTACCATACCTGCACTTGAGGGTATACTCATAAAAGCAGAAGCAAATAAAATAACCCTTTTTGGCTATGACCTTGAAATATGCATAACAACAACAATAGATGCATCAGTACAGCAGCAGGGAAGCTCCGTAATCAAAGCAAAGCTATTTGCAGACATTATCAGAAGACTTCCCGAAAACAACATTACCATTGAGGTAGATGACAAAAATATAGTATTCATAAGCTGCGGAAAGGCTAATTTCAAGCTTGTAGGAATGCCGGCTGAGGATTATCCTGAGATCCCTGTGATCAGAAGCACAGATACAATAAAAATCAGCAGCGAAATACTGAACTCAATGATAAAGCAGACGATCTATGCTGTAGCTGATACCGATGTTAAGCCGATAAATAAGGGAACACTCTTTGAAATAGAAAACAAGATATTCAAAATGATCTCACTTGACGGCTACAGACTTGCTATAAGAACAGAAAACATTGATTATGAAGGGGAGAAGTATATGATAGTCCCCGGAAAATCATTGGCTGAGGTCAGCAAGCTAATAAATGAGGATGCTGAGAATATTGAGATAATATCAGGAGGCCGTCACATTATTTTCAAAATAGGCAGCTACAGCGTTATTTCAAGGCTTATAGAGGGACAGTTTATCAACTACAAGGCATCAATTCCGGAAAGTCATCTTACTCAGATCAGGATAAATACAAGAAAATTCATTGACACAATTGAAAGACTTTCACTTCTCCTTACAGATAAGATGAAAAGTCCTATTAAATGCTGCATTGAGGACAGCATTATCAATGCAAGCTGCAATACTCCGCTCGGACAGGCTGAGGATCAGATAGATGTATCAATGACAGGTGAAAATATTGAGATTGGTTTCAATAATAAGTTCCTTCTTGACGCTTTGAGAAACAGTGAGACAGATGAAATTATTATGGAACTTTCCGGCGCAACAAAGGCAATTGTTATTAAGCCCACAGAGGGAAACAGCTTCCTCTTTATGCTTATGCCAATGAGGTTATCAAGATGAAAAAAGAGAGAATTACACTTCGTCCGGAGGAAGAATTCATACGGCTGGACAATGCTTTGAAGCTGTCCGGCAGCGTTATGACGGGCGGACAGGCTAAAATAGCTATTCAAAACGGAGAGGTCCTCCTTAACGGAGAGGTATGTACCATGCGCGGAAAGAAAATACGCAGGGGAGATACCATAGAATATGAGGATATGCAGCTTGAGGTGTTCTGAGTGATATTAAAAAGTCTGGAATTTGAAAATTACAGAAACCTTTTGCATACCGTGATAAATCCCGATGAAGGAATAAATGTGATCTGCGGGGAAAATGCTCAGGGAAAGACCAATATCCTCGAATGTATCTGGCTTTTTACGGGAGGAAGATCCTTCCGCGGAGCAAAGGAAAATGAGCTTATACGCTTCGGAGAAAAATATTCAAGGATAAAAATAGAGTTTTTCTCTGAGGAAAGAGATCAGACACTGGAATTTATGATACAGAACGGAAAAAGAAAAGCCGTTCTGAATGATGTTCCCAAGCAGTACCTTTCGCAGATAATAGGAAAATTCTGCGCTGTGGTCTTTTCTCCGAATCATCTTTCGCTTATAAAGGACGGACCTGAGGAAAGAAGGGGCTTTATAGACGGGGCTTTATGCCAGATAAAGCCGTCATACGCCGTGACCGTAACAAGATACAGAAGAATACTTAACGAAAGAAATGCGCTGCTCAAGGATATCCCGCGTCAGAGAGAGCTTGAGGATACCCTTGAGGTATGGGACAGAAGACTTGCCTCAGAGGGCGCTGCTGCGGCTGCGGAAAGAATAAAATATATGAATAAGCTTATACCGACTGCTTTTGCCTTTTATGACGGCATAAGCGGGGGTAGGGAAAAGCTTGAGCTTCAATACAAAATGAATTTCGGAGGTACCGAGGATATGTCGGTACCTGAGCTTGAAGAGGCTCTTTATAATTCTCTCAGAAAAAGAAGGTCTGATGATATTTACTGCGGATATACAACTGCGGGAATACATCGTGATGATATAATTGTACGCATAAACGGCAAGGATTCAAGAGCTTATGGTTCTCAGGGACAGCAGAGAAGCGCTGTGCTTGCATTGAAGCTTGCCGAAGCAGCAACTCTCGGAAGGGAAAAGGGAGAAAGTCCTATTATCCTTCTTGATGATGTGCTGAGTGAACTTGATCCTTCAAGGCAGGATTACCTTCTGAGGAGACTCAGCGGTATGCAGGTATTCATAACCTGCTGCGAACAGACCGTCAGGGCTGAAAATGTTTTCAGGGTGACAGACGGAGCTGTTGCCTGTATCGAGAAAAATGAGGATCTTTCTGATGAATAAAATAAGAATTCCGGAGGCAGCATAGATGTATCTTCATCTCGGCGGCGATACCGTTATCAGAACAGAGGATATAATCGGGGTTTTTGATCTTGATAATGCAACAATGTCATATAAGACAAGAGAATATCTTTCCTATGCCGAAAAACACGGCAAGGTAGTGAATGTTTCTATGGAGCTTCCGAAATCCTTTGTTATTTGCAATGAAAACAATGATTATGTAATATATATATGCCAGCTTGCGCCGATGACTCTTATAAAAAGAGCAGGACAGGTATGAAAGGAATGGTTATATGGCTAAACGTCTTTTGACGGAATGTCCCTATTGTCACAGAAAAGTCTCCTTTATCGGAGCAAATATTCTGAAAACAAAGGGAGAGCATAATTGCAGGGGCTGCAAATGTATTTCAAATGTGGTAATACATCGTTCTCTTTACGGAATAGCAGGTGCATCCGTAATAGCATCGCTGATAACCTTGCTTCTTAATCTCGGATACGGAGATGCCGCGGATCCTATGAGTATTTTTTATGTGGCGCTTCCGTTTCTGATATTTTACCTTGTTGTGCCGTTTTTTGTAAAGCTTGAGCCGTGCAACGACAAGTCAGCAGTAAATAAGCTGCACCGAAGGCTTGATCCTGTTCCTATGCAGCCCAAAAAACAGGTGATAAAGCCCGAAAAGCCGATAGAGCTTGATGTCGGTGATGATTTTAAGGCAAGCTTTATTAAGGCTAAATCGACCGCAAAGCCTGCTGAAGAGGATAACGAGGACAAATATAACCGTATAATAAGCGAAGGTCAGGATGAAAAGGATATTACATCAGGTCTTGATATAGATATTTC
>CACXDV010000169.1 GCA_902766585.1 uncultured Ruminococcus sp. | reverse complement strand
GTAATACTTAATGACCCTGCCGCAGAATCCTCAAGAATCAGCTTAGGCGATATAAGCTTAAGCTCTTCAAGAGGCGACACATCATTGTAAATACATATATCATCTGCATATATACTGTACATAACTATATTCCTCCGTAGCTGCACGAAAACCTTATGCTGCCGCTCACAGCTGATGTTATTGATTCGTTTAAATTATCATTTATCGGTTCACCGTTAGAGTCTTCAGATACAGGGTCACTTCCGCTTATCTTTACACCTATTTTTACCGATTCTCCATACATGATCATTTCGGGTATAAACAGGGTGTTTTCGTTAACATCTGCGACAATATCTATGCCAAGCCGATCATTTATAAATTTGATCTGCATTGCGCATCCGTTAGTAACAGAAACGTGAAGCTTCGGCGAAACAGGGGCATAGCCGTATACACTTCTGCTAATAGTAGTCATAACAAAATCCGGTCTTCCGTTAAGTTCAAATTCCGTGAGTTCAAATTTCTTTTTGTACGGCGCAACACTATAGTCAATAGTTATCTTTGAAAATGATTTTTCCGATTTCCAGCTGTTTACAGTGAACCGTCCCTCATAATAGTATTCTGGTTCGTCCTCAAGCACCGCTTTCATCCGTTGACCATGAATATAATTGCTTATCATTGAATATGTTTCATGCCAAGGTCTGCGATCGTCCATGACAATAAACTCAAACGACCCCTCGCGGTTATTGAAAAGCGGATATCCCGTCAAAGCTTCGGTGAGGTCAAGAATACCGTCTCCTCCCTGAATATCAAGCGTTTTCTTTTTCAGGCTCGGAAGCCCGAACACAGGGCGTGAGGTGGGGATAAGATGCCAGTCGTTCCATGTGTTTTTATTGCCAAATGTTATTGAATGATACATCAGCTTCCCCTCCTTTCATATATTGCCATACGCCCGAGAGCCGCATTCATCGGCGATGCTATAGAACCGACCAAAGCTCCGGTGTCCATTACAACGCTAAGATTGCTTATAACGCCGTTAAGAGATGCAACTTCACCTTTCAGAGCATTGATCTCCTTTACAACATCTGTGTTATCTACCTTGATGTCCCTTTTTGCCGAATGAGAAGAGTTAAATGCAGCACTTGAGCTGTCGGCAAGGGTTATAGACTGCGAAGCTGAAAGCATACTGTCAATATCCTCCGCCTTTTTTCTCAATTCGCTAAGGTCGAGAACCGGCTTTATAGTCGGAGATGAATCAATATTATCATCAACATAGCTGTTTATTTTCTCAACAGCTTTTGAAAGACCGCGCCTTGCAGAATCGGCAATGCTTGTTCCGGCACTGTATGAAGCCGGAATGCTGTCGTTGATAGCGTTTACGAATCCAACTCCAAAATAGTCGCCTATACGATAGCCCACTCTTGACGGGGAATGTTCTTTCAAAGCTCTGGCAGCCGCATTTGAAGCTGCATTTGCCATACTTCTTGCAGCGGCCTCGGCTTTTGCCTTGCTTTCGGAAATACCCTTTGCAAATCCCTCGACAAGATACGTTCCTGTCTGCTTGAACTTATCGTATGAACCTTTGACCGGAATAATTATCCACGTTATTATCGTTTCTCCTTTAGACTTTATTTCGGTTTCTTTTGAGGTTATGCCGTTTTTCAGCTCCGTCATAATATCGGAACCGATAGAACGGAACCGATATTCGTTCTTCTGTACATCCGTAAGCATCATTGTAAGAATATTCAGCAGGGTTCGTGACAGCTTCTTGTTATACCCATCATAAAGGCCTGAGCTCAGATTTACTGTCATATCATTTCCCGAGGTTGTCCATTCGGCTTCCATATCGGTAAGCTTACCTGCAATATAACCGGCGAGCTGCTTCATCATAAGATATACTATACCTGCAGGCGATTTTGAAGAGTCTTCTACAGCTTCGGTAAACGGCTTCAAAAAGTTTTCAGACACAACTCTTCTGATGAACTTCTCCGAATCAACGAAAGTATCCTTAAACGTGTCAAGGCCCTCAGATGCCATCTTTCCGAGAGATTCACCGAAATTCTCATATACTTTCTTGTAGTCCATTTTATTAAGCTCAATGCCTATTTTGACAAGTTCCATTACAATGTCAATAGCTTTTTTAAAGTCTTTTGTCGAGCTGAGCAGGCCGGCATTGAGTAAATGTGCATACAGAAGTTTTATACCATCCGCCATTTTAGGTACAGAATTTGAAAACACCTCAAATTCGTGCTCATCAGCCGCTCCGACAAGCGCCTGTGCAGACTTGGCAAGTGCGAGTATCACATCTGATGCGGTCGTCATTTTTTCGGCGGAAACCCCTTCCATACTGTTACAGAATCCCATCAAATGTATTCCAAGCTCTGCAAGCTGTGTTCCGAATGTGCCAAGAGACTGTTCGCCTGTAAATATCTTATTAAAGCCGCCTTGAGACGGGATTTCGCCATTGGCCGCTGCTAAAGTTTTGATGGCTAATACCGATGGCAAAAGACCTTTTGTTTTGATGCCGCTGACATTATCAGCATATTTTTTGATATCTTCGCCGATAGTACCCATGCTTTTAGCCCACGCACCAAAATCTCTTTTGCCATCCCAAATATCTTTGAGGCCGCCTTTTTCGGGTATCCAGTGGTTAGCTGCTGCCAGAGCCTTTATTGCAATGACGGACACGAATAAACCGCTTGTGTTGATGCCCTTGACGTTTGCGGCATATTGCTTTATTTTGGTACCGACTGAATCAAGGTTCTGCACCCAGTTGCCAAGGCTCTTGCTTCCGGTAAATACCTGCTT
>CACXDV010000168.1 GCA_902766585.1 uncultured Ruminococcus sp. | reverse complement strand
TCCTGTTCACTCTCCTGAGAAGCCTCCTTCGATTTTTCCTCGGCAGCAGGCTTTGAAGGAACTTCTTTTTCTGAGGTCTCAGCAGTACTCACTTCCTGCTTTGAAGTTTCCTTTTTCACCGGAGAAGCCTTTGATTCATTTGACAGTTCTGTAGTCGTAACATCCGCTGCACCGTTAAAGCTGCAAAAATATACTACAGTAAACACCACACAGGTGACAGCAAGAATAGTACCGGTAACAAGAAGCTGCTGAAAAAAAGATACCGGCTTATTCTCATCTATTATATATAACCCGAAAAATTTCCGGAGAATTGTTTTCAAATTAATAATAAGTCCATTCATATAATATGTTCCTTTTTTACTGCCTATTCCTTAAAAACAAAAAGCTCTGTCAATGAAAATAAGCGGCAGCTGCAGACAGAAATGCAGCTGCCACATATTTAGTTATCATTTCTCATCTGTTTCTTTTTTTCTTGCAGCTATAATACCAAACGCTGAAACTGCAGCCAGTGTCATCAGTATTGCAAGAGGAGCTGAATCAGATGTATTTACCGTACCGTTGCCGGTATTTGTATTGTTATTGCCGGGGGTTACATTATTATTGCCGGGGTTAGCATTGTTGTTGCCGGGGTTAGCATTGTTGTTGCCGGGGTTAGCATTGTTGTTGCCGGGGTTAGCATTGTTATTGCCGGGGTTAGCATTGTTGTTGCCGGGGTTAGCATTGTTGTTGCCGGGATCAACATTGTTGTTGCCGTTGTCAACATTGCCGCTGCCATTGTCATCGTTACCGTTGACATTGCCATTGTCATCGTTGCCGCTGCCATTGTCATCGTTGCCGTTGCCGTTGTCATCATTGTTACCGGAATCATCCTGGCTATTGAATGTCTGTACAACTTCAAGTGTCTCGCCGCCGTTATAGAATCCTACTACATTATAATCGTTGAGGAAACCATCCTTTGCGGGAAGCTGACTGCCTGAACCGTTATTGAAGATGATCATAATATTCTTGCAGCCATCGAAATCATCCGGGAACTCATATGTAAAGAGGTTATCATCTTCTGCTTTCATTTCAGCGCCGGGCCACTTCTCTACATTGGTAACTGTTACGCCGGGAGTTGTTCTCTCATCATATACCCATACAAATACCTTATCCCAATTTTCAGTATCGTTATTGAAGATAACGCCGCCCTTGGAGAGCTTGGGAAGTTCCTTAACTACATTCTTTGTATAAACATACTCAGCAGAACACATTTTTCCTGCTTCATCTGTACCTTTGACAGTAAGAGTGATTGAAGTACCGGGTTCTACATTTTCACCGATAGTAATTACATCGCCGTCATTGAACTGATGATATCCATCCTCATAGCTGAGATTATATTCTGCAGTCTGTGTGCCAAAGCATCTGAGAGTTACATAAAGCTTATCATCAAAGGCTGTACCTGTCTCAGGTGAAGCTTCAACTCTGAAATTGAACTTTGAATCATAAACAACTGCGATACCGCTGCTGCCTACCTTACCTGTGATCTGTTTCTCGGTAACAGTAAAGCTGTTGCCTGAAACCTCATCAAAATATTCACCTGCGGGAACAGCAGAGTTGATATTCTCAACAGTTACTTCCTTATCTGCGCCCTCACCGAGAACGATAACAGCGCCTACATCCTGACGTACTACAACTGATACATTATCATTAACGCCATAGAAATCTTCAGCATCTGATGCTGCATTATGGAAGTGGTTTACTGCTGCGACCTCAGGAGCAGTGAAGTGCATACTGCCCTTCTTGCCTGCCATCATCTGATCGGGTATGGAGTTAAGAGGACGTGAAAGATAAAGTGCTGTAGAATCTGCACGAGCAGCAGCAACTGCATATGCTCTGTCAATTATATTCTGTTCAACACCGTTTGATTCTTTACCCTTTTCGTTAGCATATGTATCGTGGCTCTCGCCCCAGTATACAAGCTTATCGGGCGAAATGCCGTCATTTGTCCAGCTTCCGCTGATAGTGGGAGCTTTTCCGCTGTTGAAGCTGCCTCTGAGAGTATTGCCGTATCTGTTATCGGTAACATTCATGTATTGGGTATACTCATTCATAAGAGCAACAGCAGAATCACCGGAAACGGGAACATCAAGTATCTCACCGTAATGATAAAGGTCATTGTCGGTTACAGCAGACCAGAAGCCACATTCCTCACTCGGAAGTCCGATATGCTTTGCCGCATCCCAGCGAATACCGTCAACGCCAAGCTCTTTAAGCTCACCAACATAATTCACAGCCGCATCAATTACTGTCTGATTTTCAGAATTGATATCGCCGTATTCTCCGAGGTTATCATGGGTAATGCTTTCTCTTGAGCTGTAGGAAATGCTGTTTTTGCCGTTGTGCCAGTAAGCATCCTCACCAAAGGGCTCATCAAGCTGTTTTCTGTTATTGCCTGCGAGGTGGTTTGCTACTACGTCAACGATAATATTGATACCGTACTCCTCAGCAGCCGCACAAAGCTCTGCAAGCTCTTCCTTTGTACCGATATCGCTTGTCTTAACACTGAATCCAAGCGGCTGATAGAGCCAGTACCATACACCCGAATTGGGACCGCCCTGTGCAGGTGAGGTCTGAATAGAAGTAAAGCCTGCCTTTGCAATATTGGGAAGCTCAGCCTTTATATCTGAATACTTCCAGTCAAAGCAGTGAAGGATAGTTCCTTCCTGAATAGAATCTGCAAGACCATAGCTTTCGGCAATATCCGTATCAATACCTGATACAGCCATCGAACCCGCCATAGCAGCAGTCATTGCAGCAGTAAGTGCAAGCGCAAGCATTCTTCTGCGAAATTTTCTGTTATCCACTGTGTATCACACTCCTGATTAAATTTGCGACGGGCAGAGCTTTCACTCTGCAAAGTCACCTATATACATATCATTTTAGCATTTTTTGTTTTATTTTTCAATTGAAATTATCATAGTTTTTGATTTTTTTCTTTATATAAATACAAATCCATGCATTTTTAGCATTATTACCAATTATAGGATAGTGTATTTGTGCAAGCAAACACAAAACGCGCCGTTTTTTGTTTATTAAGTACAGAACATATGCAAAACATTTGTCAGATATGCTTAATTGCTTCGGAATCAATTTTTATCCGCTAAATAAACAATATAAGATTATTATTTTTTTCATTAATGTATAAAGCTACAAAATTATTATTTTCCTGCGGGCTTTTCAATTTTTTATCGTGACATTGGAAACAGTAAATGCTATAATGGCGTTGTAAAAAATAATATTTTTCAGGAGGTTTTTTTATGGCATCAATAAGCGCAAAAACCACAATACTGACAATCGTTTCGATATTTATGTGTATCGTTGCGGTTATCAATATTGCTATAGGCATTATCTTTTTTGTTATCGGACAAGCTGTCGATGACAGGTACAAGGACGCTCAGGAAATCAACGCTACAGTTCAGACAATAAATGTTGTAAAAGAAAAAAAATCTTCTAATTACGAGATTTTTGTCAACTACGATTTTAAGGGCGAGAACTACAAAAACGTCAAGCTCGAAGGCGTTGTTAACCCCAGCAGCATCAAAGAGGGCGACAGCATCAAGATCCTTGTTTCCGCTTCTTCTCCCACAACTGCAACAATGATGAAGTTCGGCTTTATTTTCTCTATCGTAGCAGGTGTCTTAGGAGGACTCGGAGTAATATTCCTGATAATATTCATCGTTCTGTTAGTAGCAAGAAGCAAAGCTAAAAAGAGAGCATATCAGGCTTAATAAAGCCTTGGCTGCCGTATCATTATGATGCGGCAGCCTGATTTTTTATAAACCACAAAAAAAGCTGCCACACAGAAGCGTGACAGCTTATTTTTTATTTATCCTTCTTTTTCTTTCCGCCGAGTATGAAGAAAAGAATAACTACTACAAAGGAAACTCCAACTATTGCGCCGATAATGATATATTTCGTCATATCATCGCCGGTAAGCTGAGCGTGTCCGGGATTATCGTCATCCTCTCCGCCTGCTCCGCCGTTTCCTGTATTCGGTCCGTCACTGTCGCTGACATCGGACTCATCAGGCTCCTTTGACGGTCTGGAGCTGTTATCGGAAATCGGCTTGTTTATTACGGTAAGCTCCATTACCTTTCCTGATGCCGGAACATACATACCGTTTTCAACCTTTAATTCTGCATGAGTGTCAAGCACAAATTCATGCGGAGTGGGATCAACCGCATAGCCCTTGGGTGCCTTTTCCTCAACGAAACGATAGGTACCGTAAGCAACATCCTTAAGCGCTATCTGACCGTTTTCATCCGTTTCCATGTCAAAATGCTTTTTCCAGTAGTAATAACCGCCTTCGTCCTCGCCGTATTCATATTCAGACTTCTTTTCCTTAGTCAGATCGGTATAATATACCTTTCTCCAGAAAGAAAATACTGCGCCGGGAAGTCTGTCATTGTCATGGTTAAGCTTTGTAAGTATAAGTGCAGCGGGAAACAGGCTTGCATCAAGTGTTGTGAACTTAGGAGTTACACTGATATCATATTCAAGCTGATCATCCGCATTAAGGTTCGGAACACTTACAATTGCCGGCTGCATTGTTACATAATCAAAGCCGTCATACTGATAAAGGAGGTAAACCTTTTCGGTTCCGACTTCATAGAAATTGATCTCGCCGTCAAAATCTACTCTGCCGACAATGCCTTCGAGCTGATTATCCTTTGCATATTCAACTGCCTTTTCTGCGACAGCGGAAAGCTGCTTTGATGTTTCCACTCCCTCAAAGCTTATTCCGGAAGGGGAAAAGGTATCATTCACCTTAAAGGTACCGTTATCCACGATACCGATATCGACAAGGCTGACTCCGACTCCTTCAAATGCCGGCTCCAGAAGCAGCCTTATGTTTCCGCTTTCCTGAACCGCATCCGCGCTCAAGGGTACGCCCATACCCACAGCCGAAACGGCCAGCAGAAAAAGCACTATCAGGACAGATGATATGCGCTTATAAACAGTATTCATAATTTAGTTATCCTCCTTTTGATCTGTATTCTTTTTCTTTCTATGGAAAACAGGTACAAACAAAATAAATAATATCAGAACTAACGTAATACTTACCACAGCAAGTCCCGAATACCATACTATTGTCCTGAACGGTACGCGGGTATCCTCTTCCTTATGAACAACAGGCCACGGCTTTGTATGCTCCATATCCATTGTCTTATACGGCACTCTCGTACCTCTTACAAGAAGCCTGTGACTGTTTATTCCATAGGGAGTGCAGGTAACAAGTGTAATATAGTCCTTACCTTCCTCTATCTGAGTATACTCTGTCTCAAACGGCAGAACCGTTACTATCTGGTCGATCTTATATGCCAGCACCTTATCAAGAGCATGGATATAAAAATAATCTCCCTTTTTGAGCTGATCGAGATCGGTAAAAAGATTCGCCGAGGGAAGCCCGGTATGTCCTGCAAGAACCGAATGAGTTGAAGTTCCTCCGACCGGAAGAGACGAGCCCTCCATATGTCCTATACCCTTTTGCAGTATATCATCGTCCATACCGTGATAGATAGGAAGATATACATTTATCTTCGGTATCTCAATATAGGCGATACTTTCGGAAACCGCAAGAAGAGTATTATAATCTATCGCTTCAAGCTTTTTTGCATCATTATCGGCAAGCGCAGAATTATAATCATCCGCCTGCTTCTGTATTTTAAGAATAGCCTCATTACCGATATCCTGGATCACCCTGTCGTAATTGGAGATCTCGGTATGCGCGGTATATTCCCCGTACCAATTGCTCACGATAGGATACATGAATATTCCCACGCCGATAAGCAAAAGGAGAAATATACCTACAAGAGGCAAACGTCTTTTAATCTGTTTTCTGAGTGACATCCTGTCCCTCCGGTGCATTATCAGGTTTTTTTACTGATGTCATAAACCAGATAAGCGCAAATATAAATAAAATTACTGATACTATTGCTATTGCGGCTGTGATCGCAGTCTGATG
>CACXDV010000167.1 GCA_902766585.1 uncultured Ruminococcus sp. | reverse complement strand
TAAATTATCCAGTGACTTTAATGATATTACATTAAGAGAGAAGCTTTTCCCGAAACAGGGAACTAAGGCTCTTTTAGTTGCTGTACCCGATATCAGCGGAAATGCCTCCGAGGTTTCACCTTATGCGGTCTTTTTTGCGGAAAATGAGGAAATGAGCATAGCGGATTATGAGCTTATGCCCGATATCTCTGTTGTTGACGGAGATTTTATGCTGATGCACACCCGTGATGAAGCGATAAAAGCAGGTCTTAATTCTCTTGTACGTTCGATAAATGCCTATGATTCGTTTAATGCAACAGAGTATACGGACGGATTTGTAATAGAGGCAGTAGAAAACATTTTCAGATATTTGCCTGAGGTTATTGAAAAAGGGGCAGAAGCGCCTGTAAGCTGTGAAAAGCTTGGAGAAGCTGTTACAATGTCCGCTATAGCCTATTCAAATACCGCAAGTATCATCAATGTTGATGATTCTGCTCAGTATCTTGCAGAAATAATCAATACGAGCGCAGCCGAAAGCGAGGAAGCGTGTTCAAGATATGCGGAATTGGGAGCAGCACTCGGTCTTAATGGAAATAATGACAGCGAAACGGTAGAAAAGCTGGTAAATAAAATTAAAGATCTTGTTATTCTATGCGGATCAGAGAACAAGCAGCTTTTATGCAGCTGAAATACATAATTCAGAACGTCGGAACGATCCGGCGTTCTTTTTATAGACGGAGGTATATATGGAAGATAGGATCATTTGCAGTCTATGTCCGAGAAATTGTAATGCTGTTCGTACAAAAGAAACCGGGAACGGCTTTTGCGGAGCAGGCCTTTTGCCTGAAATTGCGAGAGTCGCGCCACATATGTGGGAGGAGCCCTGTATAAGCGGAACAAAAGGCTCCGGAACAATATTTTTTTCAAAATGTGTTTTGTCCTGTATTTTTTGTCAGAATCAGAAAATCAGCACAGGAGGATACGGCAAGAAAGTAAGCGTTGAAAAGCTTTCAGAGTATTTTCGCATACTTGAAAATGAGGGAGTACATAATATAAATCTTGTAAGCCCTACGCCGTATATTGACAGTATAATTTCCGCTTTTGAGATATATCGTCCAAAGCTTCCCATAGTATATAATACCGGAGGGTATGAAAAAGCTGAAACCATAAAAAGACTTGAAGGAATAGTTGATATTTACCTTCCCGACTTGAAATATATAAGAAGCGATATTTCGAGAAAGTATTCTGGAGCGGGAAATTATTTTGAATATGCTTCTGAGGCTATTGATGAAATGGTTCGTCAGACAGGGAAGCCTGTTTTTGATGACAGCGGAATAATGCAGAGGGGAACTATTGTCAGACATCTGATCTTGCCCCAAAACACGAAAAACTCAATTGAAGTACTCCGTTATCTTGACGAAAAATATGGGGATAAGATACTTATAAGCTTAATGGGACAATATGTTCCTTTTGGAAATGCCGAAAAATATCCTGAGATAAATCGTCATATTACCGCAAGGGAATATGAAAAGGTGCTTGATGTTTTGTCAGAGCTTTCTCTTGACGGCTACGCGCAGGAGCTGGATTCCGCGAAAAAGGATTATATTCCCGATTTTGATATTGATGCATTACCCTGAATCGCCTGTCATAACATATTGCTTTTTACCTATCTCTTCTTCAAGCTCATACAAAACCTTCAGCTCATATGTGCCGTTTGATTTTGAAAAGGATTTTTTTCTTTTTATTATTTTCCTGTTATCTTCGAGCGTCAGAAAGTATTCATACATAAGCTGTCTCTTGTTCAGGATATTTTTTAGTTTTTCTTCTGTCTTGTCAATATCCTTTTCTCCGATTTCCTCCCATTGTTCTTCTTTGATAAATATAGGAAGCCCTTGACCGAATAATTCAGCCTGTTTTTTTGTAATTTCCCTGAAAAATGAGCCCATCGGATCACCGCATAAAGTCAATGGAATATTTATATTAAAAAAGCTGAGTGAGCGTTTAGTTATCGCGTTATCACTTTTTATTATGCATTTAGAATTCATCGGAAGCCTGAATACTACAGCTTCCGATGTTTTTGCTTTTATGTGCGCACTGCTGTCAGAAAAACCGGCGGTACCGTCATTATATTCGATGATCCCGCTTACTAAAAGCTGTCCTTTCCTGATTCCTTCTCCAATTTTAACCGCAGCGCTTCCCTTTGAAACGCTTATACCCGTGATAGTACCATCAACATCGGAAATAATATTTCCAATTCTGTTGCTATCAGTTTTATCGGATTCGATAGGGTAATCTCTGTCACTAAGCTCTACAACCGCATTTGTTCCGAATATATTAATACTCATCCAGCTTATCCTGTTATCCATAATAAGAAGTTTATGACGCAGATCAACTATTGAATCAAATGTATAGTAAAAGCCTTCGCTGAATCCAAGCTGTTTAAGCTCATTTCTTATTTCGTATTCATTTATCCCGTCAGGTGCGTGTATCTCTATGTTCCATATAAATCTTGAAAGAATACATGACAGCGCTGCTCCGAATATCAAACCTGCAAGCAGACCTGCTCTTTTACGGTATCTTCTGCATAAATACGGAAGACCGTGTTCCCGTGTGATTTCAAATTCCATTCCTGCCTTCTGAGCCAATCTCATAGCTTCATTTAGTTCTTTAATTTTTACGCAACCCTTAAGGGATTCTTTTTCTCCCTTTGTTTTCCACAAGTGTAATCCGTTTTTAAAGGCAATATTCAGATATCTTTCGGGAAAATTACTTTTTAAACAAAACTCCGCATATCCGAATAGCCATCTGAAAAAGTTTACAATGAACATATTATTCCTCACATAATAAATTCAACCGAAAGAATAAAACCGCCGATAATAATATCCGAATCGGTCATTCGTCTGATATAAAGACCTCTGCCGTCGAATGATACAATTGTAGAGCCTGTATTCAGCTTTACAGACGTATCGGTATATTCAACAACTCCTTTACAGCCCTCAAAAATAACCTCCCTGTTATCTGCCATTTGCATTGTATACCTTGGTACTTTATTTAAGAATTCATTATCTACAGTAAAGAGATTTTTTAAGCGCCCCTTCATAGCAAGTCACCTCTCTATTTATTTGATATTATGCCGTAAATAATAAAAAAATGACAACGTACATATAAAGTATGGGGTGAATAATATGGCATTTGGAAAAAATAAACAGATGACTTCACTTATTATTTCTTTACTTTTGTTGTTTATACTTGTCTTTTATCCGAAGGAGTGTGCGGAAGGAATAAAAGAAGGGCTGAATAACAGCGGTGAATTGATCATACCTTCATTGTTTCCGTATATGCTTTTATCATCATTTATACTCAGAACAAGAGCATTAAAGCCGATTGATAGAGTAATATCTCCTTTAACTATGAAGATATTTGATCTGCCGAGAGAATGTACCTCCGCGATAATAATGAGCTTTATCGGAGGTTTTCCGGTCGGCGCAAAATGTGTTTCAATTCTATATAAGCAAAAGACAATAACCTCAGAGCAAGCGCAGAGAATGATGTATTTTTGTATATGTTCGGGACCGTCATTTCTTATAACGGGAATAGGAACTATCATGCTTCATAATTATACAGCGGGCATGATTTTATATATTTCACAGCTCATTTCCGGAATGATAATAGGAATATCTGTCGGGTTATACAGCAGAATAAAAAGAAATAAAAAATGCTCTGTAACCGAAAATAAAAATACAGCATCACCTCAAGGCATATCGGATTCTTTTATTTCTGCCGCTGAGGACAGCGCTGTATCAATAATAATAATGACAGCTTTGATCTGTTTTTTCTCTATGCTTATCTGGGTTTATAAAAATACGGCAGTAGATCAGATATTCGGAACTATAAGAGAATTTAGAACGGTGATCCCAATTTTCACAGAAGTGACAAATGGAATTATTTCTGTAAAGGATACAGGCCTGCCGCTTTGGTGGTATTCCGCTGCTGTCGGCTTCGGAGGAATGTGTGTTCATTTTCAGATGAAGCTTTTACTTAAAGAAGTTCCTTTTTCGTTTATAAGATATTTGATATTCAGATTTATAAACTGTTTTTTATCTGTAATTATAACGAAAATAATATGTCAGCTTTTTGTTCCGTATGAAGAAACCTTTATAGTTTTTGATAATACTGATGCACAGATTTTTTCAGCCGGCATTGCCGGAAGTACGGCAATGATAATAATGTGTATGATATTTTTACTGTCATTAAGAAAAAGAGATCTCAGCCGTAAACTTTTACACATAAATGCATAGAATATTGTGAGGTGGTAATATGTGCGGAATCGCAGGCTGGTATGATAATCAGCAGGATCTCAGAGAGATGACAGCAGTACTGAATGATATGTCTGAAACCATGAAAAGAAGAGGTCCTGATGAAAATGGTATATTTATTGATAATCCCATAGCATTGATCCATAGAAGACTTGCTATTATTGATCCGGAAAACGGAAAACAGCCAATGACTGCAGTTATCGGAAAAAGAAAATGTACAATAGTATATAACGGAGAGCTGTATAATACAGCCGAATTAAAGACGGAATTAGAGGGCAGGGGATATAGATTTAAAACGCACAGCGATACAGAGGCAGTACTGATATCATATATATGCTGGGGTAAAGAGTGTGTTTATAAGCTTAATGGGATATTTGCCTTTAGTATATGGGACAGTGAAAGCCATACTCTTATGCTTGCTCGTGACCGTATAGGCGTAAAGCCGCTTTTTTATTATCAATATGACGAAGGTCTGATATTTGCAAGTGAGATTAAGACTATTCTGAAAAATCCTTTTGTCCCTTCAATAATTGATGAATCAGGATTATGTGAATTATTGCTTCTTGGTCCCGGCAGGACACAGGGACAGGGAATATTTATGAATATAGGTGAGCT
>CACXDV010000166.1 GCA_902766585.1 uncultured Ruminococcus sp. | reverse complement strand
TGCTTTTTGACATAAAAAAGACCGTTCTCCTTTGCCGGAAAACGATCTTTTTGGTTTTAATCCTTGTTTCTGCCGAATATTTTAACGATGATCTGGAGTACCTTTATATATATCCAGAGTATAGCGTAAGCAAGTCCGAAGGCAACAGGCCATTCGTATTTTACAGACATATTGTATGTTACGACCTCATCCATTACAGCAAATTCAGATACAAGGAAAAGAGCTGCAACTACCAGAGACAGCAGGCTGATCGCAAGTGATACCCAGAAGTTATTCAGTATTGCTCCCACTAATACATTCAAACCCGGAATGAAGGAGCAGATCAGCATGACAGCTCCGAGAACGATCATTGAGATCATAATGGTCATCAGCACTGCCTTGAATTTATGATCTACCTTTATGATGCCCTTCGTGTAAAGGAGCGCCATTGATGCTACAACGATCACGGTTATAATGAGTGCAAGGAGCCCTAAATATTCCATATGCTCTCCGCCGAGAAAGGTGAAGATTATACCGGAAAGGAGAACGCCCTGCGAAACAGAATAGATCGTGCCGGTCACGGGAATGGTTGAGGGGATGAATGATGCAAGGAGCTGGGAAATAATAAGAATAATAGTTGCTGCTCCGAGCGTCAGAAGCTGTTCGACAGATATCGTGAATTGAAAGCCCTCATAATTAAGTCCATCTATCTGCGTCTGATATCTGAACCGTGTTATCTGCGCCATGTAATAGCAAACCATTCCGACCACTGTCATCAGCAGAAAAAATGCCGTTTTGACGGTTATGCCGAAGTAGGTGGCATATTGTTCGTTTGTGACTTCATATTCCCTGTTTATCGCTCTGTTCATCATCGGATTCGGATCAAGCAGGGTATTGTGTCTCGTTCTGCTCAAAATATTACCTCCTTTTAATTTTTAATAAACCTTTTGATTTATTATATTCATATTATAGCATAAATTATCCTGTATTTCAATAATTGAGTGTTTTTTTAAAAACGCTTTGAAGGGTGCTGTGCAGTATTATTGATTAAGTATTCTAACCTTACAAAAATGTAAGGCTGCATTAATATAATTCGATGGAACAATGGAGGCTGATAGTGTATAATAAAATCATAAAATAAAGACATCGAAAGGGGCAGATGACAATGGCAGCAATACTTGAGGTCAGAAATGCAGAAAAATACTACGGTAACAGATCGAATCTTACAAAGGCGATAGATCAGCTATCATTACTGTTCCGGCTTGTTATTATGATTATAGGTATATCTGAGCTTTTTCTGAGCTGGCGGCATATATAGTGACCGTCCGTTCCGGGAAGTCCGAGATCAAGCAGCAGCAGGTCGGGGGAATTGTCTGCGACATCCTCGGGAACCCTGTCAAAGCGTTCAAGACAGATACATTCATAGCCGTTGGACTGTAAAAAAATCTTAAGCTCACGGGCAAGAGCTTCATTATCCTCTGCTATCATTATTTTTTTCATATTCTATGCCCCCTGAAATAATTCTGTAATTGAATGATATCACATTTTTTTACAGCCTTCAAGCAGTATATGATATTAAGCGGAAACAGATTTTTCGTGATATTGCCGGACGGTTTACATTTATTCTGATATATGCTATGATATTGTCAGATGCTTTCGGGGGTTCTGATATGATAAAGGAAAATGTAATGAAATACTTCGCTGTGTTTTTTGCGCTTGGTATATTTGCCTTCGGGCTGATAACCGCCGTGATAGAGGCAGTGAAAATATATGAGGATAATGCTTTTTTTGAAAAAGCTGTAGAGACAAAGGCTCTTTGTACCGGTATCAGACAATCCGCATCCGCAAGAGCGGCAGGAGCCTCAGAGCTTGACCTTGAAATCGTTTTCGACGGCATAACCTATAATATATCAGACGTTCGCTGTTACGGGGATGCTTCGCCCGGAGATGAAATAACCGCTTATATACTTCCGGAGTCTCCCGCTTCCTGTCGCCTGGACAGAATAGGTATAAAGGGACTGCTCGGATGTGCGGCAATAATGCTTACGGGATTGATAACAGCAATTTTCAGTGTCGTAAATCTTCGTGCGGAGAGGAAAAAAGAATAATTTTTTTCTATTATTGAAATCGGTCTGAATTTGGTATATACTTGAAGCAGAATTAAAAGGGGAGTGAGCCTATGCGTACAGACAAAATCAATTACTATCTTGATATCGCTGAGACTGTTCTTGAAAGAGGCACCTGTCTCAGAAGAAATTTCGGAGCGATAATAGTTAAGAATGACCAGATTATTTCTACCGGCTATGTCGGCGCTCCAAGAGGAAGAAAAAACTGTATCGACCTCGGAGTATGTGTCCGTGAAAACCTTAAGGTCCCCAGAGGAGAAAGATATGAGCTTTGCCGTTCGGTCCACGCGGAGCAGAACGCGATAATCCATGCCCGCCGTGAGGATATGATAGGCTCAGTCATGTATCTTGTAGGAAAGGATGCCAAGACGGGCGAATATGTTGAAAAGGCATCTGCCTGCGCCCTTTGCAAGAGAATGATAATCAATGCAGGCATTGATCAGGTAATTATCAGGAACTGCAAGGACAAATATACCGTTGTCAATGTTGAGGACTGGATAATCAATGACGAATCCATAAGCGGAGTTATGGGCTACTGAAAAAATTACGGCTGCTGAAAGCGTTCATGCTGTTCAGCAGCCGTTTTTTATTCAGTTATTATCGGGAGCATGGGCACTTTTACGTTTGCTTTTTCTTGTAAGCTTTGCTAAGATAAGGCTTCCGCAGAAAATGACTATAAGAACGCAAATGAATACTAATCCGAAAACAGAATTGTCATTTTCAAAATAGCTTTGTCTTTTTTCGGGACGGCTTACAGCTTCCTCAGGGCTTGCAGATACTTCTTCATCTGATTCCTCTATGGGATATTCCCCGCTGAAAACAAAACGGATGCTTTTGCTGTAATCGGTCTTATCAAGGCTTGTGAAAACAGCCTCGCTTTTGAATTCAGTGGAATAGTTTTCAGGTACCGAAATCAGCTTTACTCCGTAATAATTCGGCAGAACGGAGGTGAATTTCAGCACACCGTATTTATCGCTGGTCTGAACGGTTTCTCCTAAAGCCATGGTCACGCCCTCAACAGGCTTGTCATTCTGGTCTGTCAGGTGGTAGGTAAGGCTTCCGCTTACACAGGAATCAGCAATAGCCGTATCAGAAAGATTGAAGGCGCTGTCAACAGCTCTTACGGCAATTTTAAGCTCAGTAAGGCTGTCGATATTAATTGATGCCGCGATCAGCTTTACCCTCTTGAGCTGGTTGTAAAGGTAGGAAATATCATATGTGAAAACAGCGGTATCATCCTTGTATTCCTTACTTATCAGGGTATAGGAGTCCTCATTCATATAGCTGCTGCCAATAAGGTCATCGAGCTTATCGCCGTAGTGATATTTGTTTTTTCCTCCTGATGCGGTATAGAATGTAAAGCCGCGTATGCCGTTAGCGTCAGAGGAGGAAAGCTCAAGATATATCCTCCCATCCTTGGCATAGGTATTTGCTGCGGGCTTGGAGGGAACAGTGTTATCGACAATAAAATCATATGCGACCGACTGCGCGGGCGAGGCTGATGAAGCATAGGGTACGGCTGATGCAGATACGATATAGGTATATTTTCCTTCCTTAAGTGTGGAGAAAAGGTTTTTCAGACCGTCGGCAATAAAGCTTTGCAGCAGACCTGTATATGCCTTATAGCCGCCACTTGCGAAGGAGGAAATATTGCCGAGCTTCTGAGAAAAGATAGATTTTCCCGAACTGTCTTTAATGCTTATCGTATAATCGGCAGCGTCACGGAGGAGGTAATAATCGGGAATTATAAAGGATGTTCCGGCTGTAGGAGAATCCGTATAATTCATTACGGTATCACGTCCGATGCATATGCCGTGTTCATCCTTTTTGCCTGTATCGAGGTCAGTGCCGAGCTGAACGCCGGGATAATAATTTCCGACCTGAGCAGCGGCATAAAGAGAACTTCCGCTTATAAGAGGCGGCTCGTCACTGTCATAGACGGTGGAATCAAATATCTCAGCTATTTCCCATGAGCCGCAGTAGCCCATATATGGAACGGACATGGTTCTGCCGCTTTCGGTTTCCTTAAATTCAATATAGCCGTCAACATAAAAGCCGTTTGGCGCCATTCTCATATAGGCGAGAGCGGCGGCGGGGGA
>CACXDV010000165.1 GCA_902766585.1 uncultured Ruminococcus sp. | reverse complement strand
GCGACCTCGGACGGACAAATAAGTATTACGCCGTCACCGCCGATCCCGTAATGTCTGTCACTGAAACGAACTGCAAGTCCTTCGGGGTTATTGATATTCTGGTCGAAGCAGTTGAAATAGATATAGTCATTTCCCGTACCCTGCATCTTTGTGAATCTCAGACGTAACTTTTCGGTTCTCATGTCATTGATATCGACAAGCTCAGTGCTGTATTCGCTGTAACGGCTCTTTAATGAATCCGCAAGAGCATTTGCCGTATCAATTGACGTAAGACAGGGAATGTTCCTTTCAACTGTCTTTCTTCTTATCTTAACGCTGTCACGGGTAGGTATACGTCCCTTTGAGGAGGTTGAAATAACATAATTTATCTTACCGCTTTCGATAAGTGAAAGTGTATTCTCCTTCTCATTTTCATGTATCTTATCGACCTCGATAACATCAAGACCATAATCGCGGATAGTTCTTGCCGTACCCTTTGTAGCATAAAGAGTAAAGCCAAGCTCATTATACTTCTTCGCAACCGCGCCTATCTCATTCTTATCGGGATTACGAACGGTAATGAATACTCCGCCGTGCTTCTTCATCTTATAGCCGGCAGCAATAAGTCCCTTATAAAGCGCCTCTTCAAGAGTATTTGCAATACCGAGTACTTCACCTGTGGATTTCATCTCCGGACCGAGCTGGTTATCAACATTGATAAGCTTCTCAAATGAGAATACCGGAACCTTGACCGCAATATAGGGTGAACGCTTATAAAGACCTGTTCCATAGCCCATATCGGCAAGCTTCTCACCAAGCATCGCTCTTGTTGCAAGGTCTACCATAGGTACACCTGTTACCTTGCTGATATACGGAATAGTTCTTGAAGAACGGGGATTTACTTCAATTACATAAAGCTTTCCCTCGTAAATAAGATACTGAATATTTACAAGTCCCTTTGTTTTAAGTGAAACTGCTAAATTCTTTGAGGTCGTGATAATATTCTGAGTCATTTCATCGCTGATATTCCATGCGGGATATACAGCAATAGAGTCACCTGAATGTATGCCTGCTCTCTCAACGTGCTGCATGATACCGGGTATAAGAATTTCCTCGCCGTCGCAGATAGCATCTACTTCAAGCTCTGTACCTGAAAGATATTTGTCAATAAGTATAGGATTCTCAATATTCTGAGCAAGGATTATCGCCATATACTCCCTGATATCAGCTTCATTGAAGGCTATTATCATATTCTGTCCGCCAAGCACATAGCTCGGACGCATGAGAACGGGATAGCCTATCCTCTCGGCAACATCAAGCGCTTCATCGGTCGTCATTACCGTAAAGCCCTCCGGACGCTTAACATGATGAAGCTCAAGCAGTTCATCAAAGCGCTCTCTGTCCTCAGCCATATCAATGCTGTCCGCTGAGGTTCCGAGAATATTAACTCCGCTTTCACTGAGGAATTTTGTAAGCTTTATAGCCGTCTGTCCTCCGAAGGCAACAACTACGCCATAGGGCTTTTCGGTCTTTATGATACCCATTACGTCCTCATTTGTAAGAGGCTCGAAATAAAGTCTGTCTGCCGTATCAAAATCAGTGGAAACGGTCTCGGGGTTATTGTTTACGATGACAACATCATAGCCTGCCTTCTTGAGCGCCCATACACAATGAACTGAGGCATAGTCAAATTCGATACCCTGTCCGATACGGATAGGACCTGAACCGAAAACTATAATGGTCTTTCTGTCGGAATTCTGTTCCTTGATAAATGCCTCTGCCTCATTGTCCTTATCAAAGGTCGAATAGAAATAGGGCGTTTCAGCCTTAAATTCGGCAGCGCAGGTATCAACCATCTTATATACGGGCACCATCGGATCTTCTACCTTTTTGCCCGTAAGCTTTTCTATTGTTCTGTCGAGGAAGCCCAAAAGCTTTGCCTTGCGGTAAAGCTCATCATTAAGCTCACCCTTTTTAAGCTCATCCTCACAGCGTACAAGCTTAAGGAGCTTTTCAAGGAACCATTCGTCGATCAGTGTTATTGCGTGTATCTCATCTACAGTAATGCCTCTTCTCAGAGCCTCATAAACACAGAAGGAACGCTCGTCATCGCATACGCTGAGCTTTGCGCGGATATCCTCTGTACTCATCTCCATGAACTTGGGAGAGGACATTGTATCATGTGATATCTCGGCTCCTCTTACTGCCTTCATAATAGCCTGCTCAAAGGTCGGGGCAATTGACATTACCTCGCCTGTTGCCTTCATCTGAGTACCGAGTGTACGTTTTGCATAAACAAATTTATCAAAGGGCCATTTCGGGAACTTTACTACTACATAGTCGAGCGCCGGCTCAAAGCAGGCATAGGTCGTACCCGTTACGGCATTCTTTATTTCATTGAGCGTATAGCCGATAGCAAGCTTTGCGGCAACCTTTGCTATCGGATAGCCGGTAGCCTTTGAAGCAAGCGCTGATGAACGTGAAACTCTGGGATTTACCTCGATCACCGCATAATTGAAGCTTTCAGGCTCAAGCGCAAACTGGCAGTTACATCCGCCCTCTACGCCAAGCGCGGATATGATGTTAAGCGCAGCGCTTCTGAGCATCTGATATTCCTTATCGGCAAGAGTCACCGTAGGAGCGATAACGATACTGTCTCCTGTATGAACGCCGACGGGATCGAAGTTTTCCATTGAGCAGACGGTGATAACATTACCCATCTTATCACGCATTACCTCAAATTCGATCTCCTTCCAGCCTGCTATACATTTTTCAACAAGCACCTGAGTGATAGGAGAAAGCTCCAGACCGTTTGCTGTAATTTCTCTTAACTCATCCTCATTATTTACGATTCCGCCGCCTGTTCCGCCAAGTGTGAACGCGGGACGGATGATAACGGGATAGCCTATCTCAGAAGCAAAATCTACTGCTGATTCAACATCATTTACAACAAGCGAAGGAATTACAGGCTGACCGATGCTCTCCATTGTATCCTTGAACATCTGTCTGTCCTCTGCCTTGTCGATAGTCTCAGGATTAGCGCCGAGAAGCTTTACATTATGCTTTTTAAGGAAGCCCTCCTTTGCAAGCTGCATTGAAAGCGTAAGACCTGTCTGACCGCCGAGTGTGGAAAGAAGGCTGTCGGGCTGTTCCTTTATAATAATTCTCTTTACTGTTTCAAGGGTAAGCGGTTCGATATATACCTTATCAGCCATAGCCTTATCAGTCATTATCGTAGCAGGGTTTGAATTTACAAGAATTACCTCAAGTCCCTCTTCCTTAAGAGCACGGCAGGCCTGTGTTCCTGCATAGTCAAACTCCGCTGCCTGACCGATAACGATAGGTCCTGAGCCGATAACGAGAACTCTTTTTATACTTTTATCCTTAGGCATTGTTTTTATCCTCCTCAATCATCTTTATAAACTCATCAAATAAAAATGATGTATCAAGCGGACCTCCGCAGGCTTCCGGGTGGAACTGAACCGTGAAGCAGGGCATATCCGTATATGTAACACCCTCGCAGGTACCGTCATTTGCGTTTACAAAGCTTTCGTATGCATTTTCGGGCAGAGTGGAGGCAACCACAGCATAACCGTGATTCTGGCTTGTAATATAAACTCTGCCGGTCTTTACCTGTGTTGCAGGCTGGTTTGCGCCTCTGTGACCGTATTTCAGCTTTTCGGTCTTTGCTCCCTGAGAAAGAGCCATGAGCTGATGTCCGAGACAGATACCAAAGGTCGGTATTTTATATGCGCTGAGTTTTTTCAGTTCTTCAATAATTCCGGTATTTTCAGCGGGATCGCCGGGACCGTTTGAAAGCATGATACCGTCCGGAGACATTGCCTTTATCTCCTCTGCTGTCGTACCGCCGGGCACTACTGTGACATTGCATCCGCGCTTAACAAGCTCACGTCTGATATTGCTCTTTGCGCCGAAGTCCATAAGGACAACATTGTATTTTGCATTTTCAGCCTCAAACAGCTCTGAGTCATCTGCTGTAACGGAGCTTACCGCATTGGTCACTTTATATGAGCCAAGCGCTTCCTTATCCTTTGAATCAGGCTCGGAATATTTCAGCATGGCATTCATTACACCATACTCACGCACTGTCTTTGTAAGGCAGCGTGTATCTATTCCGCATATGCCGGGAATATCATTTTCCTTTAAAAAAGTGTCAAGCAATCCATCACATCTGAAATTAGACGGCTGCTGACACAATTCTCTTACTATATAAGCGGTCAGCGCAGGCTTCTTGCTTTCAAAGTCGCTCGGAATAACTCCATAGTTTCCTATAAGCGGAAAGGTCTGGCAGACTATCTGTCCGTAATAGCTGGGGTCGGTAAGGGTTTCAAGATAACCCGTCATAGCTGTTGTAAATACCAGCTCACCCGTTACCTCCTTTTCGGCACCGAAGGCTTCGCCCTCGTACACATCTCCGTTTTCCAACAAAAGATACACTTTCTTTCCCATTTCCGATACCATCCTCTCATTGAATTGTTTATATGCAAAACGCCCGTTTAAGGGCATGGACTTTTACGGTCAGCTGTCATATGTGCTGAGAAGGTTTTTTGCCACCTCAACTCTTGTTATCCTCAGATCCATTGCCTGCTTTTCAAGATACCTGTGCGCCTGCTGTTCCGTCATGGACAAATACTGCATAAGAATAGCCTTTGCACGGTTTATGATCTTAATGTCATCGAGCTTTTTATGCAGCATAAGATTTTCACGCCTTATGCTTCTCATTCTATCCTGAGACGCAGCAATAAAACGGACTATTCTGACAAACATTTTTCTATCAACAGGACGGGTAAAAATCATTGCCCCGTGACCTGCCGTTTCTGAAACCGCTGTCTGCTCGCTGTCCGGATCAGTTACAAGAATAACACCAGAAGATGTTTCTCTCAGCAGTCCGGTCGTCAGAGAATAACCGAACTCGTCGGCAAGCGGAGTATTAATGATAACCAGCCCGTATTCCCTCTGGGTACAAAGCCTTCGCGCAAGATCTGCACTTACTGCCTTGTCGATGCAGCGGTAACGCTCGGCGCTTATCATTTCCTCAAACAGCGCTGAGGTCTTTTCACAGGAGGATACTATCAATACACTATCCACTACCGGACACCCTTCTTATTGTTTTACTGAATTCTCGCTTCATATTCAAGCGGACCTTCGTTTTTCAAAGCAAAGTTCATTCTGAAAAGCTTCAGTCCGAAACGCGATATTTCAATTTATTATAATAGCAGATTTTTCGATTTTTGTCCATAGGTTCACGACAACAAAAAAGAAGTTTCGATTTTTTATTCACTTTGTACATTACTATTATCATTATAACAAATAAATCATCAAATATAAACAAGGTAAAAAAAGCCAAAAAACCGCAGCATGAAATCATGCAGCGGTAATTCATGGTACTATATGCTGTTTATGAAGGCATCTATCTCATCCTCACAGCGCGGACGGACCTTTTCGGGATATTCTGCAAATATCCAGCTTTCTATATGCCTTGCGGACTCGCCCGGACCTGTTATATAAAAAGGACCTGTATTCTGTATGCTGAGATATCCGTCATTGGCTGTCGCAAAGGCTGAACAGCTATTGAACGGGTAAAGCGCATTACGGTTATGAACATATCTTTTTATCAGCGAATGTCCGTTAAGGAGATATCCGCAGAAGCCGGCGGTATTATTAACTCCTATTTTCAGCCTCGGCGCATAAAGGTCGGCATCAACAAGCTGATATTCACCGTTGTCCTCTGTCTCAAGAACATTTCCGTTTACGGTGACATACTGGTTCCCGATAAAAAGACGCTTATCATTCCAGCCGGCATTATCAAAAAGCGTAAGCACCCTGCTGGGCTTTTCCTTTTCGTGTATATTGCTCTGTGGAATGAATACAAAGCCCTCATTACAGAAGGGAGTTTCGGTGTATATTGAAAGCTTAATATCCTCAAGCGATTTATTCATAGCGCCGTGAACGACCATAAAGCTCCCTATATCCGTGCTGAATACTATATCCATTGTTAGTTCAAGCTGAGCCGGCTCTGTAAGCGTCTGAACAAAGCTTACTCCGTCCGAAAGCGGGATATATCTTACCGGAAGGTCATCACAGTATACAGGATTCGTACTTTTTTCGAGGGTTATCCTCATTTTATGTCCGTGATTCCGCTGAAGCTCAGGAGTAGAATTGTTATAGATAAGATTAGGCTCCCCCTCCCTGTGAACGCTCACTATACGGGGACCGTAATCCAGTGTCACCATGATCTCTATTCCTTCATTTTCCAGCAAAGCGCAGTGGCCAAGCCTTTCGTCTGTTACCTCTTTCACCGTAAGTGCCAAGGTCATCATACCTCCATAAAAAAACTATGCTAAAGTATAACACACATAAAAAATTTTTTCAACTCCGGATCCAGCTCAGAGTATCTCTATTTTATGCGACATAAGCTGTCCGCATATACCGGGAGGGGCTGAGGTAAGCGCAAATATATCATCAGCCCTTGCTTCAAGCATGAATTCCCTTTTTATATTCTCTGAGCAAGCCCTTATATCTCCATATTTCATTATAACAGGAACAGAAGCGGTTTTTTTGGCGATTTTAAGTACCTCACTGCCCCTTTTGTTAAATCCGAGAACATGAATATATGACGGCGCCTCAGACAATTCATTACGGCTTATTCCGAGCAAAGCATACATAAGAAGCCTGTTTATCCTTGCGCGGGTATATCTTTTTGTCTTTATCCTTCCGATAAGCTCCTCTAAATCAGCAGATGCTCTCACGGCTGACATTATCCTGTTCTCAAGTCCCTCACTTATATCAGGAAGCGAAGCATACATTTTTTCATCCATCATTCTGAGCCTGTACATTATCATAGGCTCAAGCTTTTTCATTCTCCCTCCTGTTGAAGGAGGAAATTCAGAGGCGGAATATATCTCAAATGCCTTTTCCGGTACAAGCTCCCTTATACTCTCTCCCGCATTTATCCTTTCGCGGATATATTTAGCTCCCGCAAAGCCCTCCGATACTTCATTACCGTCATGCGACGCGCCCCTTCGCCTTACCGTACACGGCATCATACCTGAACCTGTTTTTCTTATCGCCCTTATATACTCCACAGCCAGAGTATTATTCGGCTCCGAAAGGGCTTCGGCGGCTTCCTCACCCATAACCGCGCCGACAGCCCTCTGTCTTGCCGCGGCAAAGGTCAGCCCTTCATCAAGTCCTTTGTGAAGCTCCTTTTTTATCCCTTCATTCTCAAGACCTTCTGCAAGAGATGCCAAAAGCTCTGTTTTACCGCATTCGCTTCCGAAATACAATTCATTCGTACATCCGAGGGAATTTAAAAGATATACCCCTCCGAGCGCGAACCTTTCTGCTCCCGCGCAGGCAAAGCTTACCGGCAGCTCTATCACAAGGTCGGCACCGCCATTCAGCGCCGCCCTTGTCCTTATGTATTTATCATAGACTGCCGCCTCGCCCCTCTGACAGAAGCTTCCGCTCATACAGGCGACAATGTGTGTAACGCCTCTTTTTCTCATTTCTCCGAGCATATATTCATGCCCGTTATGAAACGGATTGTATTCACATATCACACCTGCGGTCTTCAAAGCCTTGCCCTCCCTTACGGAAATTATAAATGATCCCGCAATTGTCCGGAGCAATTACCGTCAACTGCGGGATCGTATTTTTGCAGATCACTTTGTTACAAGAGCCATTGTATCACGAGCGATAACAATTTCTTCGTTTGTCGGGATAACAAATACCTCGACCTTGCTCTTATCTGTTGATATCCTGCCCTCCTTGCCGCGGATCATCTGTGCATTGATCTCATCATTGATATCAACGCCAAGAAGACCGGCAAGCTTATGGCATACATTTTCTCTGTGGCTCGACTGATTCTCACCGATACCTGCTGTGAATACGATAGCATCAACTCTTCCGAGAACAGCAGCATATGAGCCTATGTACTTAAGGATATGATACTCAAGCATATCTATAGCAAGCTGAGCTCTTTCATTTCCTGCCTCGGCAGCAGCGCATACGTCTCTGTCATCGCTTGAAACGCCTGAAATGCCAAGGAAGCCGGATTTTTTATTGAGGAGAGTATCCATTTCTGAGGGAGTGAAGCCCTCCTTCTCAGCAATAAAGGTAACAACAGAAGGATCAAGACAGCCTGTTCTTGTACCCATCATAATACCGTCAAGGGGAGTAAGTCCCATGCTGGTATCTACTACCTTTCCGCCGTCAACAGCGGTAATGGATGAACCGTTTCCAAGGTGACAGGTGATCATCTTGAGATCCTTGATATCCTTGCCCATAAGCTCAGCGCAGCGGGCTGAAACATATCTGTGTGATGTGCCGTGGAAGCCGTAGCGGCGTACAGCATACTTTTCATAATACTCATATGGTACGGCATACATATATGCTGTCTGAGGCATTGTGCTGTGGAATGCAGTATCAAATACAACTACCTCGGGAACATCCTTGCCGAATACATCAAGACAAGCGCGGATGCCCTGTACATGAGCTGCATTGTGAAGCGGTGCAAGAGGAATAAGGCTTTCGATATCTTCAATTACCTTTTCAGTTACAAGAACGGATTCCTTAAAGATCGAGCCGCCCTGCACTATACGGTGACCGATAGCCGAAACCTCGCTGAGCTCTTTTATTACGCCGACCTTTTCATCAATAAGTGCATTCTTGATCTGAATAAAAGCTTCGGTATGGTTTGTCATCTCAACATCATATTCACAGCTTCTTCCGTCGCCTGTGGTATGCTTGAAATGTCCGTCGATGCCTATTCTTTCACAGTTGCCCTTCGCAAGGATGCTTTCATCCGTCATATCAATAAGCTGATACTTCATTGATGAGCTTCCTGCATTGATTACAAGAATTTTCATTAGTTTGTCCTCCAGTACAATATTTTAATTCATTATAATGATATACCAAATTTACAATAAATTCAATATATTTTTCTAAAAAACAGCAGCTTAAATCATACCGAGCTTCTTTTTGCCCGATTCCTCAAGAGAACGCACACGTTCAATGCTTCTGCCTGTCATTTCAGCAGTCTCCTCAACGCTGTATTCCCTCTTATGACCGAGACCAAAACGAAGCTTTATTACCTCTCGTTCGTCTGCTCCAAGCACACTCAGCATTTCTTCTATCTGAGCAGAAAGCTGATGCTCCTCACCCTGAGGAAGCTCCTCCTCAGCTTCGGCGGGCTCTGCTATTTCTTCATCCTGCTCTTCATTTTTGCCGTTTACAATATCAAGTATTTGTCTGACTTTTCCGATATCAACTCCGGTTTTTTCGGAAAGCTGTTCAGGTGCGGGAGGCTCGCTGCCGGATCCGTTATTAAGCTCACCCAATACCTTTGCGGCATCCTCGGAAAGCTCATTCGGCAGGGTAACAAGAGGTTCTGCTTCATCTATGACTTCTGTGATACGTTTTGCGACTCTGTAAGCTATATAGCCGTAAAAGCTCATCCCGCCCTGATAATCAAATTCAGAGGCTGCAAGGACGATCTCAACATTTCCCTCCTGCACCATATCCATATAGCGCACGCCCTTGCCGATAAACTCATAAGCTATTACCGCGGGAATGAACAGACTGCTTTCTATCAGCGCTTCACTCGCTCCCTCGTCACCGTCAGCCGCGTCATAAATGAGATCTCTTTCCGCACTCTCGCTCAATACCTCAGTATTCATCAGATCATCAAAATAAAGCTTTAACGGATCCTCATAACGTGATCTGTTTTCATTCTGTTCGGTATTCTTTATTCTGCTCCTGACCTTTTTCAGCAGTTCTTTGTCGGGAAGCTGATCCTTGTCTATGACAATGGCAATATCATTATCCTTGAGTTCTGACAGAAGGCGTATAACATCATCCTCACTGACCTCGGCGTTCATGCCAAGACGAGAAATATCCCTGATGCTGACAAAGCCTGTTGTCATGCCCTGTCTCAGAATATCCCCGCAAAAGGGAAGCGGCATTTCCTTTTCTTCCATATTTTCCTCCGTTTTTACTTAAGCTTTTTGCTTCTGCTGGGATGACGAAGCTTGCGGAGAGCCTTTGCCTCTATCTGACGTATTCTCTCTCTGGTCACCTCAAATTCATCTCCTACCTCTTCAAGAGTTCTCGGTCTGCCGTCATCAAGGCCGAAGCGCAGACGGATGACCTTTTCCTCACGGGGAGTAAGCGTAGCAAGTACGGAATCGAGCTGTTCCTTGAGCATAGCCTGTGCAGCAGCCTCCTGAGGAGTAAGCGCCGATTCATCGGGAATGAAATCTCCGAGGTGGCTGTCTTCCTCCTCACCGATAGGAGTTTCAAGTGAAACAGGCTCCTGAGATGCTCTCATTGCCTCTCTGATCTTATCTATCGGAGTATTGAGATAATCAGCTATCTCCTCAACAGTAGGCTCGTGTCCGTTCTCATGCAGAAGCTGACTCGACGCTTTCTTTATCTTATTGATCGTTTCGCCCATATGTACAGGAATACGGATCGTCCTTGCCTGATCTGCAATAGCGCGGGTGATAGCCTGACGTATCCACCATGTTGCATAAGTAGAAAATTTGAAGCCCTTTGTATGGTCAAATTTTTCTACTGCCTTCATAAGACCGAGATTACCCTCCTGGATAAGATCAAGGAACTGCATACCTCTGCCGAGATAACGCTTTGCAATACTTACAACAAGACGGAGGTTTGCCTCTACAAGTCTCTGACTTGCCTCCTCATCTCCGTCAAGTATCCTCCTTGCGAGTTCGGATTCTTCATCTGAGGTAAGAAGCGGTACCCTGCCTATTTCCTTGAGGTATATCTTTACCGGATCCTCGGTAGGCGCTACTGTTTCGGAGCTTCCGTCCTCCTTATCCTCATCATCTGAAATACCTGACAGATCATCATCGTTCATAATAATATCGTCTATCGTTTCAACTATCTCGATACCATTGGATTCAAGTATTCCGTAAACTCTTGTCATTGCATCGGGATCCATATCCATTTCGCCCGTTGCATCAAATATCTCCTTACTTGTTATCTGTCCCTTCTGCTTTGCGATTTCAATAAGGTCATTTACTATATCCTTTTTTTCGGGCTGCTGATTACTCATGTTCATTCCTCCGTTTTAAAAAAATTTTTAGTTCCCTTCGGATCATCCGTGTCCGAATTTCTTTTTCTGAGTCTGCCGGATAAGCTCCATGATAGTATCGTTATCCGCTCCGGCTATCTGCTCGGGAGAAAGCTTTGTCCCCTCCTCGCGCAAAATGGAAATATATGTATCCGCTGCGGAAACCGGATTTGTTTCTGGTGAGTAGGAATCAATAAGCTTTACCAGCATACTCATTTCCTCAACAGTAAAATCCTCCGAAACATCGGATATCGAAATTCCCTTGCCTGCCTGCAGTCTCTTTACCAGAACCGCATATATACTGCGGTTATAGCCTGTAACAAATTCTTCAGGTCTGAGTTCCCTGTACACCCTGTCTGCAATATCAGAATTTATCATCATAATGGTGATAATAGCCTCCTCAGCCTTAGCTGCTCGGAGGTTTCCGTTATTGTTCATATTCATCTGAACAGAAAGATTCTGATTCACACGTCGGCGGTATTCTCTTCTTTCTCTTTCCCTTTCATGCTTTACGCCGCTTTCCACAAGGCTCGATATTGCCTGCTTCTGCACATTCATCTCATCGGATAGCCTTGCGCTGTAAACATCCCTTTCAACAGGATTGTCTATCGAAGCAAGAACAGATGATGCCTGTGTAAGAAAATCCACCCGCTGTTCAGGGCGGTTAAGGTCAAAGCCCTTCTTCATCTCATTAAGGCGGTAGTCGATATCATTCGGTGCTTTTTCAATAAGCAGTCCGAAGCGTGAAGGTCCATGTTCTCCGTATGATTTGATAAATTCGTCCGGATCCTTTCCGTTCGGCACGTTCATTACCTTTATCTTGAGACCTGCCGGACGAAGTATTTCTATTGCGCGAAGTGTCGCCTTTCTGCCCGCCTCATCAGAATCGTAGCAGACGACCACCTCATCACAGTATTGCTTTATCCTTCTTGCCTGATCTTCTGTAAGAGCGGTTCCAAGCGTAGCAACTGCCGTTTCAAAGCCCGCCTGATGAAGCGCTATAACATCCATATAGCCCTCCACGAGAATAAGCTGTCCCTTGACAACATATTTCGCAAAATTCAGAGCAAAAAGATTTTTTCGTTTATTGAATACAGGTGTTTCGGATGTATTCAGATATTTGGGCTTTATATCGGTCATTATTCTTCCGCCGAAGGCTATGACATTTCCTCCGAGATCCATTATCGGAAACATTATTCTGTCTGAAAAACGGTCAAAGTATTGTCCGTAACCGTTTTTTGACTGACAGATAAGATTTGCCGCGATAAGCTCATCGCCCTTAAATCCCTTTGACATAAGGTAATTTGTCAGCTTGTACCTTTCGGGCGGCGAATAGCCCAGTCCGAAATGAACTATCGTTTTATCCGTAAGCTGCCTGCCGTGCAGATAGCTGAGCGCATCCTTTCCCGCCGGACTTTTCATCAGCTCTCCGTAAAAGAAACGCGCCGCCTCACGGTTAGCTTCAAGAATACGGTTTTTGAGCTTCCGCATCCCGTCATCAGCTTTTCCCTCCGGAACAGTCATACCTGCCCTTGAAGCAAGTATTTTCAGAGCGTCAACATAATCAACATTCTCTATCTTCCGTATAAATGTGATAGGATCTCCTCCGACACCACAGCCGAAGCAATGAAAATAATTACCGTCTTTATTTACGACAAATGACGGCGTTTTTTCACGATGAAAGGGACACAGCCCCAAAAGCCTGTTTCCGGAACGCTTTAATGTAACATAGCTTGATATAACATCCTCAATATCTGTACGCATTTTCAGTTCCTGTACAAATTCTTCAGGAATACTCATTTAAAGCCTCCTTTCTGATAAGCCTCAGCGATAACCCACCCATGAGTGCGGTATGAACAGATTCTTAAACTGCTCTATTGCATATCTGTCCGTCATTCCCGCAAGATAATCGCATACGGCTCTTTCTACCCCCTCAGATTTAGCTGTTCCGCGGTATTCCTCCGGAAGCTTTTCAGGGGCTTTTACAAAATATTCATATAGAAATGACATCAGTTCGGGAACCTTGCGTTCCTCTGATTTTGCGCTGTCATTGTTGTATACACTTGCAAACATGAAACGGTGAAGCTGTTCATAAGCGCTCTGAGTATCGCTGTCCATCATAAGAACTCCGTCCGAGGAATTATTTATCAGCGACATAACAAGTGTATTGATCCTTTCGGACGTAGTATTTCCGAGTACCCGTCCCGTTTCTGACGGAAGCGCTCTTGCGGAGATAACCCCTGCCCTCAGCGCATCATCTATATCGTGATTTATGTAAGCTATGCGGTCAGCAATACGGACTATCCTTCCCTCAAGCGTGACAGCCTCCTCGCCCTTGGTATGACACAATATTCCGTTCCTTGTCTCATATGTAAGATTAAGTCCTTCTCCGTTCTTTTCAAGCTTATCCACTACTCTGAGGCTTTGCTCGTAATGACGGAAGCCTCCCGGCACGATACTGTTAAGCGCCCTCTCTCCCGCATGACCGAACGGAGTATGCCCAAGGTCATGCGCAAGGGATATAGCCTCTGTAAGATCCTCATTCAGCCGAAGTGCTCTTGCCACCGTTCTTGCTATCTGAGCGACCTCAAGCGTATGAGTGAGCCTTGTGCGGTAATGGTCGCCCTCTGGAGAAAGAAATACCTGTGTCTTATGCTTCAGTCTGCGGAAAGCCTTACAATGTATCACTCTGTCCCGGTCACGCTGAAAATCAGTCCTTACCATACACTGCTCCTCCTGCCTCAGCCTGCCCTTTGTCTGCGCCGAAAAACAGGCATAAGGAGAAAACAGGAGCTTTTCATTCTCTTCGATTCGTTCCCGTATATTCACAGACACTCCTCCATTCAAAAAGCTGTGAAAAAAGCATCTGATAATATATACGTCAAAAAATCGGTTTTCCCTTTAATTATTTTTAATATCCGAAAAAAATTTTTCTCCGAGTATTTCAGGAACAGCTTTTCCGCAGGTACGGTCGGCAAGCTGCTTTGTAAGCAATGAAAGTCCTGCCGGCGTTATATGGAAATCCACCGTCACCGTATCTGCAAAGCCCGTATCATCTATTATTCCTCCGTTTGCAGGTATCAGTCCGGAGATGATCCCGTACATATTATAATCACAAACCACCCGGCATACGCTGCACATCTGTACGGTTACTATCTTTCCTGCCTCCAGCGCTATTTTCGCAGCTCTTGTATATGCTCTCACAAGTCCTCCGACTCCCAGAAGTATACCTCCGAAATATCTCGTCACGACTATTACGGCATCCGTTACTCCCGATTTCACTATCACGTCCAGAACAGGCGCGCCGGCGGAGCCATGAGGCTCTCCGTCGTCACTGAAACGCTTTATCCCGCCTTCTCTCAGCGAATAGGCATATACATTATGTCTTGCATCCCAGTGGTATTTTTTCTTTTCCTCGATAAAAGCAAGCGCTTCCTCCTCCGTCTTTACAGGACGGACATAGCCTATGAATCTTGAACGCTGCTCTGTAAATTCATCCTGCGCTTCGCATCCTACAGTTTTGTATGTCTGTTCCATAAGACCTCCTTCGGGTAGAAAAAGGCGGCACATTTCAAATGCACCGCCATAACCGTATAATCTGTAAATTATTTCTTAATGCCGTAACGCTTATTAAATCTCTCGGCACGTCCGCCCGTATCAACGAGCTTCTGTCTTCCTGTAAAGAAGGGATGGCATTTTGAGCAAATTTCAACACGGATATTCTTTTTTGTTGAACCTGTTTCGATCACATTACCGCAAGCGCAGGTAATTGTAGTCTGGTTGTAATTCGGATGAAGATTCTCTTTCACTTGAGTTCACCTCTTTCATGTTCTGCCAAAGTAACAAACGAATTATAACACATATTTTATCAAAATGCAAGTGTTTTTTCTTTGTTTCAAGATTTTTTAATAAGAATTATTCTATTTACAGAATCCACTGAAAAAATCAATCCCATTCAGATTTATCCTTGAATCTTTCATCTTTGAACTGTTTATCATAGCCGAAAGGCTCAAGTCCCTTCAAGGTACGATCATAAAAAATCTCTTTCAATCCTGAATTATCCTGATTTTCTTTTTCACTCAATTTATAAACAATATCAAATGACCATCCAAAACGCAAACACTTAGCCGATTTTCCTGTTGATTCTCCTGATACGGAAATGAGATCTTGGAATTTATTTTCTTTTTTTTCAACTGTATTAAAGATTCTGTCAAGCATCTTTTTCAGATCTTCATCTTTGTCAAGTATCTTTTTCAGTTCTTCATCTTTTATATCATCAGAGTTTTTCATTTCTTTGATTCTCTCGTATAAATCACGGACATCTTTATCTTTTGGTTCATCTTTATCTTTTGGTTCATCTTCATTTTTTGGTTCATCCGATTTTGTTCTTTCTTGACCGATCCATTTATTAAAAAGTGAAATATATACTGCATCCATTATATAGTTCAGCTCATCATCTATTGCTTTATCATCTTTATTTCTTTCAAGCAAAAGGTTTAACGACTCTTTAACTTCATTGAGATCATTAAGCTTCAGATAGTTTTTCCAAAAATCTTCAAATCTTGTCTCGTAATCTTTATACTCCAGAAAAATACTGATACGTTCTTTAATTCTTTTAAAATTATTTTTGTTTCCTATGTAACGATCTATTGCTGTTTGGGTAAATTTCTTTGTTTCGGCGGACAATATTCCTTTAGTCTTCAAAAAACAAAGGTAGCTCAAATACTCTGTTTTAAAAAAGCTGTAGGCATATAACATCCCGACAAAATCCTCACGGAATATTTCTTTCAATTCTTGGGTATCGGTATTAGGCAAAACGGCTGGAATATCAAGTATTTTGGCTTTTTCATTACCCATTCCTGAGCCGTTATAAATATAATACTTCAAGTTTACATTCCATTGGTCTTTATCAACTAATTTATTAACTAATTCCCAAAATTTCTTTTTTTCCAGATGTTTACAAAGATTTTTTGATACATTTTTACCAAGACCCGCAACGATTGCAATAGAAATTGTCTTACTATCTCCCATAGGCGCTCTGTAATCCACTGTGTTTATCGCTTTCTCTTCTACTAAAGGAAGAGCAATTGAACAGGCATATCCCTTATATTTCTTAGTGTCTACCATTGATTCATCCTGGCACATTTGTTTCAATACTGACTCTATTATTTTATCATAGCTTCGTTTTATTACATCAAGATAATATTGACGCGCCTTCTCTGCAAATCGCATCCCCGCCTCAAGTTCTGCTTCTTTCAGCATAGAAAGAAGCTTTTGATATTCTTTGTTATCGGAAAAGGGAGAAAAGTCATCTATTTTTGACAGTTTATTCTTATATTCTTCCGGAAGCTCATACCACTCAGTTATTACATTGATATACTGCTCAATATAGTTCTTTTCAATATCATTGAATTCAGATTCGTTATCTTTGATCTTAATAAGAATATCCTTGACCATATTATAATCCATAAACACATAGTGAGGATATCGACCGCAATTCTCATCAAGTCCTATATCGAAATCATCGGGCTTTTTCTTAGCAAGCAGTACAAAATAATGCTTTCTTCCGCTGTAATCATCGTTGTTGAGCATATAGTTCCTGTAAGCAATGCACTGAAAGCTGTGCTCGCCTATTTCGATCTTATTTTCAATCGTCAATGTAAAATCATTACAAATAATATTTATATCAATATATCTGCCAATTTCTTTAAATTTATTCTTTTCCTCATCAGTTAATTCTTTATCCGGATCTTCATAGGTTACTTTTCCATCATGCAGTTTAAGCATATAAATATAGTCATCAACCTTGTAATATGTTTTTTTGTCTTTATAATACCGATAAACAGGCTTGCCGTCTTTATCAACTTCTTCAAAATGTTCTTCTCGCTTTACAGTAATTCCTTTAATATCCTCATCTGAGAGTTCTCTTTCTTCTCCGTATTCGGAAAAACATTTTTCCAAAAAGGCTTTTTTGAAGCTTTCTTTGCCAAACAGCCATTTAATAAAGTTAGAATGTCTGATCTCATAAGACGAAACTCCAAGTATTTTAAAAATGTTTGAATCTTTTGCATCCAGCTCTGCCACATCTTCGATATAGCTTTTGTATTTTTGGAAAAATTCTTCAACACTCATATCTGACATATAAAAACCTCCAATATTTTTTGTCGAATTATAACACATATTTTATCAAAATGCAAGTGTTTTTTCTCTGTTTCATGATTTTTTTCCGCTTGATTATACGACCTGAAACAGATAGAATTTCAGATATTCGGTTTCGGGTACATTATATAGCACAGGATGATCCGGAGACTGCTGGCGGTATTCTATCCTTCTGAGAGAAACATGAGCATCAGCCGCTGCCTCGTGAAGCATTTTATCAAACAATTCCTCTGTCATAAAATGAGAACATGAACAGGTCGCAAGATATCCTCCGTGTGGAAGGAGCTTCATTGCTCTGAGATTTATCTCCTTATAGCCTCTTATAGCGCTCT
>CACXDV010000164.1 GCA_902766585.1 uncultured Ruminococcus sp. | reverse complement strand
TTACCGTATACTCAGCGACGGAAGTATATGTGTGATAATTGCCGATGTTTCAGGCAAGGGAGTTTCGGCTGCCCTGTTCATGGCAAACGCTATCACACTGCTCCGGCAGTATGCAGAATCCGGTTTATCCCCAAGCAGAATAATGGTTGAATACAATAATCATCTTGCAAAGCATAACCCGAATATGATGTTTATTACGACCTTTATCGGAATATATCATCCTGAAACCGGAGAGCTTGTTTATTCCAACGCCGGTCACAATCCGCCGTATCTGCTTTCGGACAGACTTATCGAAATAGAAAGCACATTTGAAGCAGCAGCCGGCATTTTTGAGGATGAACAGTATACTGAAAGACGTATAAAAATGAAACCGGGCGATACGCTGTTTCTCTATACCGACGGCGTTCCCGAAGCGAAAAGTACAGATGATTCACTGTACGGCGATGACAGACTCAAGGATACGCTTTCCAATAATCTGCAAAAACCGGGAGAGGTTATTCTGAGTTCAGTTCTTGAAAGCGTAAAAGCATTTTCAGAAAACGCCGAACAGAGTGATGATATAACAATATTGACTATGACAATTCCGGAAATAAAAAAATATTCATTAAAGCTTGAAGCAAAAGCCGAAAATATTACCGTTATCAATGATAAGCTGCTTTCGCTTGATATTGAAGAGGATGACCTGTTCACCCTGAGGCTGATCGCCGAGGAAATGTTTGTAAATATATGCAGCTATGCATACAAGGACGGTAACGGAACGGCAGAGGTCTTGATTTCTCAGGAAGGAAAAAAGGTCACGCTTGTTTTCACTGACAGCGGAATACCTTTCGATCCGACAAAGGATATCCCTGATACAGAAAACTATGATCCCGATATCGACATCGGCGGATTAGGAAGATTTCTCACATTTGAAATAGCTGACGAATATTCGTATCAGTACAAAGACGGAAAAAACATTCTTACCGTTATCAAAAATTTCGGCTGAAAATAAGTTAAAAAAACAGAGCTGCAGAAGCGGGAAACCTCATCTGCAGCTCTTTTTTTATGTCATTTTTATCGGACAAAACCGGAAAGCTTTTATTCTTCGATAGTAAGCTTCTTTTCAAGTCCGGTCATTCTGATAATGGTCAGTACATTATTCCTCAGACCTTTAAGCACAAGACCGCCCTTGCTGCCCATAGCTCTGTATGCTGATACTATTGCTCTGATCCCCGCGGATGATACATAATCCACACCGTTCATATCAAAAATCATTTTATCAGCTTTTTCGGCATTATCACGAAAAGTCTTTTCCAGCTCAGGGGCGGTAAGAGTATCTATTCGTCCCTCTATTACCAGTGTATATACCTTTTCTTCGTTTTTTACAGTTATATTCATAATAGGTTCTCCTCTTTATTCAACAGTATCCAGAACTGCTTCGATTACTGTGTTGTTCATATTAAGCACTCTGTTATATGTCATTTTGTCTGCAATGGATCTGATAAGCTCAATGCCGCCAAGACGGAATTCGTCACTTTCACCGGAGCTGTATTCCGTCGGATTAAACGGCACTCCGTCATCACGCACACGAAGAAGGAGTCTGTTATCAACCTTTGACAGCCTTATGTCTATAAAGTTCGGTTTATTTCCTTTATATCCGTAATGGGCGATATTTGAAGTAAGCTCTTCGGCAGCTACGCTTATTATCGTAGCTTTTTCCGACGGTATGCCCTCCCTTTCACAACACTCCATAAGCTGCTTTGATACCTCAACAGCCTGTTCGTCCGTACTGCTCACAGTAATATCAATAAGACTTTCCCCGTCCTTTTCCGGTATCATAAGAAAGCCCTTCTGCGGGAGCTTTCCGCGTTTTTGCTGTATTATCCTGTAGAAGAATACCGCAAAGAAGGACATGGCTTCCGTTACTATTGTTGCGATGCTTACTCCGATAACACCCATAGTCCCGATAAAGATCATTGATATCGGCACCAGGAAAACAAAACCGTCGAGAGTAGTATTGATCGATGAAAGCTTTGTATTGAGCGTCGTCTGATAATAAACCTGAACGATACGGTTGGCAGCATAGAATGCAAAGCTTAAGCTGAACAAACGAACACAGAGCATTGCTATGCCGTAAAGCTCAGGCTTATTGAATGAGAAAACAGTCAGGATAAGCTGCGGGCAGATAATGAACAGCGCCGTCAATGCCGCAACAGCAGCACAGCAGAATATCACAGTCCTCCTTACAAGTCTGCGGATACCGTAATAATCCTTTTCGCCGAACAAAACCCCGCCTATGGTCTGAACAACTCCGATAACGCCCTCTATGCAAAGCCGGACAATATTGACCGAATTGATGCATACGGCGTAAATAGCCATATTGTCAGCGCCGAGAGTCTGCTGTATAAAGGCATTGAGAATGTAATACTTAAGTATTGCCATAATAAAATACATTGCCTGCGGCATACCGTTTTTAAAGACCTCGACAATTGATTTTATCTGCCTGATGCCCTCACGAAGGCTGAACCGAAGCATTCTCTTTTTTGAGAATATATAAGGTATCACGAGCAGTATGCCGGCGCCGAAGCCGATAATTGACGAAAGGGCTGCTCCCTTCATTCCCATATCGGTGTATTTCAGAAAAACATAATCGAGGATAAGGTTTACAGCATTTGCAGCTACAAATGAAGCAGAACCAAGTTTTGGGTTATTATCTATCGTCATTATATTTGCCAGAACAAGGCAGACATTGAGCGACGGGATAAAGCAGATGAATATAAACAGATACGGCTCAAGCAATGCCTGCAGCTCCGCTGTCGATGCAAGAAACATCGTCAGCGGACGTGTAATGAAAAATGACAGTACGGTGAAAATAAGCGATATGACGATAACAGAGATCATGCACACTGAAAAAATTCCGGAGGCTTCATCGATCCGGCGCTTTCCGAGCTTTACGGAAATCGTTATTGCGCCGCCCACGCCTATAATGAATCCGAACATCTGCATAAAGCACAGAGCAGGCATACTCAGTGATATAGCTGTTAGTCCGTCAATGTCAATGAACATACTGACAAGTATACTGTCAACGATATTGCCAAGCTGCATGGCAATTACCATAAGTATGCCGGGGACAAGATAACTGTTGAATTTTCGTTTTATCAGGTAATCGTTTCTTGTCATAGGTCAATCCCCCGTAAAGAATTCAAAGCCTTCAAGAGCTTCAAAAGCATTGTCCAGATAATCCTCATTTATAATAGGCCATTTGAAGCCGAGATGATAGAGCATACTTGTAGTAAAGCTGTTATCGTGTCCGATATAGAACTGAACAGCCTCTCCCGCTGAACCCTTGTAGGAAATAAGAGGGGAAAGTATCTCATTCATCTTTTCGTCATTCATAGCCTCATTGAATTTCTCCCTGAACTGCGCCATGCTCACTGCTTTCAGCGGTACTCCGATCCTGTTGAGTGATTCGACAACATCTCCCATCTGAACCCTGTGTCCGTTTGTTGCGTGGAATACCGTATACTGCCTGTCAGTCACGGAAAGGGCAGCAACAGCCGCAGCGGTACAATCAATGGGTGAGAACTCCACAGGCTTGTCAAGAGCATCTACAGGGATAACACCCAGCTTTGCATAGGCTCTCAGACTGCGCATAAAGTTATTCGTTACAAAATTGATCTGGAATTCTCCGTCGCTGTAACGGCTCATA
>CACXDV010000163.1 GCA_902766585.1 uncultured Ruminococcus sp. | reverse complement strand
TTCGCCTGTAATGAGCGCCTGACATTCATTTTGTTTTGCTATTCTTTCGGCAAGCATCATCATAAAGCGTCGCATGATTATGGTGAAGTATTCCTCATGGCATTTATCCCGTATTTCCTCCTGAAGCTTTGTGAAGGGGACAGTATACATAGTCATCCTTCCGCTGTATCTTGCGACTTTTTCAAGAAGGCTGACGACCTTTTCCTCTGCTCTTTCGCTTGTATAGGGGGGACTTGCGAAATGGACTGCCGTAAGCTCGATACCTCTTTTGGACATCATATATGCGGCAACAGGGCTGTCAATACCTCCCGAAATGAGTACAGCCGCCTTTCCGCCCGTACCTACGGGGATACCGCCGGCGCCCCTGAGCACCTCGCTGTGTATATATGCCGCATCATCTCTTATTTCAACGGTGACAACTGCATCAGGCTCATGCACATCGACAGCGACATCGGGGAAGGTATCGGCAAGATAGCCTCCGACCTCGCGGGCAATTTCGGGAGAGGTAAGCGGGAATTTTTTATCCGAGCGCTTAGCCTCGACCTTGAAGCTGTTTATTCTGCCGAACTGGTCACTGAGATATTCAGCGGCAGCGGTCTTGATGCTTTCGATATCCTTTTCTGCTGCACAGGCGCGTGAAAAGGCAGCTATACCGAAGATATGCGCTATGCAGTCCGCTGCCTCGTCAATATCAACATCATCAAATATCGGAGTAACGGTGATTATCGACTGTGAATTTTTTACCTTGCAGGGACCTACCCTGTGAAGACGGTGTTTTATATTTTTGATAAGCCTGTCCTCGAAGCTTTTGCGGTTAAGCCCCTTGAGTACTATCTCGCCGAGCTTAATGATAATAACCTCTTTCATAGATCATCATTCATCCTTTTTAAAATGTCAACCTATATTCTATCACTTTTATCTGCTTCTTGCAAGAGTGAAAAGTGCATTTTTAAGACATTCTGCCAAATAATCAATATCCTCCTCCGAATTTTCCTCTGAGAAGCTTATTCTCAAAGCCGAATCAATTATATCCGGAGAAAGTCCCGCTGCGGAGAGGACATGGCTTTTATGCCCCTTGGCACAGGCAGAGCCGGAGGAAATGAAAATACCCCTTTCCGCAAGATAATGAAGAAGCGTTTCGGAGCGCCAGCCGGGTACGGAAATATTTATGATATAGGGCAGAGCGTTCTGCGGGGAATTGAATACAGTCCCTTCGATTTCCGAAAGCTTTTCGCGGCAGTATGCATTGAGCTTATTTATTTTTTCAGTTCTGCTGCGGTCGGCGGACATTATTTCAACAGCCCTTCCCATAGCGCAGGCAGCGGGTACGGGTTCGGTTCCGGGACGTACACGTTTTTCCTGAAGGCCTCCGAGATGAAGCGGAAGAATTCTTGCGCCCTTTCGTACATAGAGAGCGCCCACGCCCTTGGGAGCGTGTATTTTATGCCCGCTTACGGTCATAAGGTCTATCCCGTATTTTTTCGGTATAAGCGGCATTTTCATATAAGCTTGTACTGCGTCAACATGAAAGAGCGCGGGCGATCTTGCCGAGGCTATTGCCTTGTAAACGGCTTCTATCGGCTGTACCGCACCGGTCTCGTTATTTACCGCCATAATGCTAACGAGGATAGTGTCCTTATTCACGGCAGCCCTTATATCCTCGCTTCTGATGCTTCCGCTGCTGTCGGGAGGGAGATATATTACCTCAAAGCCCTCCTTTTCAAGCTGCTGCATAGCCTCCATGACGGAGGAATGTTCTATCTGTGTTGTCACTATGCGGCTGCCTCTTCTTTTAAGTGCGTGAGCCGCGCCGAGTACTGCGGTATTATTTCCCTCAGTTCCTCCGGAGGTGAAAAAGATCTCTGCCGGATCTGCGCCGAGTGAAGAAGCTATTGTCTTTCTTGCAGAGGTAAGCTCATGCTCTGCTTCAAGTCCCTTTGAATGAAGTGATGAAGGATTTCCGTAATGCTCCGTCATCATTTCCAGTGCCTTCATGGCGGCTTCCGGGAAAACTTTTGTGGTTGCGCTGTTATCAAGATATATTTCTTTCAAGCAAGTCTCTCCTTTGAAATGAATAATCCCGCACAAACGGGGAAAGATACAGTATATCAGCATTAAGGGGGAATAATATGTCTGTTACGATAGACGAATATGCAAAAATGGCAGACGGCGCATCTCCGAAAAGCAAGCTGTTCACGGACTGTATCGGAGCCTTTTGCGTGGGAGGCTTTATCTGCATGGCAGGACAGCTTCTTTTGGATACCTTTGCCGCTTTCGGCTTCGCGGAAAGGGATGCAGGCTGTATGACAAGTGTTTCTCTTATTTTTTTCGGCGCACTGCTGACATTTTTCGGATGGTATGATAATATAGCAAAATTCGGCGGTGCCGGAACTCTTGTACCGATAACCGGATTTGCGAATGCTGTAGCGTCGCCCGCTATGGAATTCAAAAGCGAAGGCTTTATTCCGGGACTCGGCGCAAAAATGTTTATCATCGCCGGTCCGGTCATAGTATACGGAACAGTTGCTTCGATACTATACGGAATATTTATTGTCATTTTTCGATAAGCTTTTCATTCGGGCAGAGGGCGCAAGGCAAAAATCATAAAAAGAAACAGAAAATTACCAAAAAAATGTAAGTTTTTCTTGTATTATTCTTTTAATTGTGTTATTATTACCTTAGCAGCCTTATATTCCGGCTTAAATTTGAAAGGAGCTATGGTTTTATGTATGACAAGATACTTACTTCACTATCCTATGGTATGTTTGCGATAGGCGTAAGGGGAGACAATGCCCCGAATGCCTGCATAGTTAATACTGTGATCCAGATTGCCTCTCTGCCTATGACCATTGCGGTAAGTGTGAACCACAGGAATTATACTAATGAGCTTATAAGAAAATCCGGCGAATTTTCCGTAAGTGTCCTTTCAAAGAATACTTCCGGCGGCGCGATAGGAGCGCTGGGCTATACCTCCGGCAGAGACAACAATAAGCTTGCTAACGTAAAGTATAAGATGCTTCAGGAGGGTATACCCGTTATACAGGAGGATATATGCTGCTGGTTCCTGTGTAAGGTTGTAAATATCGTTGAAACTGTTACCCACACGATCTTTATTGCCGAGCCTGTTGCGGGCAGTGAGACAATTAAGGGCGAGCCTATGACCTATGAGTATTATACAAATGTAATCAAGGGCAAATCGCCGATGTATGCCCCGACCTATTACGAGGAAAAGGAAGCAGAGGCGGATAAGTATGTCTGCACTATCTGCAAATATATATACAGCGAAAGCCTTGTTCCTTTCAATGAGCTGCCTGATGACTGGCAGTGTCCGATATGCGGCGCGCCCAAATCGGTATTCAAGAAGAATGAGTAAGCTGTGATAATTGTAGCATAGGACAATAATAATGTCAAGCATACTTGACAATTTTCAATTTAAACTTGTCGGAAATTTGATTTTGGAGTAGATGAGAAAATGACGATCAGAGATGTTCAGGACGAAATAGTTCGTCTTAAAAAGGAAAATGATATCTGTATACTCGCCCACAGCTATCAGACGCATGATATAGTCGAGGTGGCTGATTTTACGGGAGATTCCTATGCGTTGAGCAAGCTTGCCGCAAAGGTGCCGAATAAAACGGTGCTGATGTGCGGTGTTCGCTTTATGGCTGAAACGGTGAAGATACTTTCGCCCGAAAAGAAGGTAATTCTTTCAAGTCCGACAGCGGGCTGTCCTATGGCAGAGCAGATGGACAAGGAAGCGCTTCTTATGGTAAAGGAGCAGTTTCCCGACCATACAGTAGTTGCATACATAAACACAACGGCAGAGCTTAAAACGGTATGTGATGTCTGTGTCACATCATCAAGTGCAGTTAAGATAGTAAAGGCAATTGAAAATGAGAATATACTTTTCATACCCGATTGCAATTTAGGCGCATATGTGGCAAATCAGGTACCCGAAAAGAATATAAAGCTTCTTCGCGGAGGCTGTCCTATCCATGCGGCGGTAACGGTCAAGGATGTTGATACCGCAAAAAGAAGGCATCCCGATGCATTGCTGCTTGTTCATCCCGAATGTGTGCCGGCTGTATCAGAAAAGGCTGACTATGTAGGTTCGACCTCAGGCATTATGGAATTTGCTAAAAATTCGGATAAGAAGGAATTTATTATCGGCACCGAAAACAGTATTGCACAGCACCTGCAGTATGAATGTCCCGACAAGAAATTCTTCTATCTCTCACAGGGACTTATATGCAGAAATATGAAGGAAACAACACTGTTTGATGTACTGAATTGTGTTAAGGGAAATGCCGGAGAGGAAATATTCATGGATGAGGATACAAGACTCAAGGCAAAGAAATGTATCGACAGAATGATAGAGCTTGGCGGCTGAAAAATGTACAATGTACAATGTGCAATGTACAATTCGCGTCCGTCTTTCATTTTGATTCTGGTTATGTTCCGCGCAAAAATTAATGAAAAAGGCTGTTGTACACAATGGCTGAAAAATGAATATCCGATAAAAATTGGCTGCTGTATCATCAGTTACGGTGATACGGCAGCCATGATTTTTTTATGTTCAATTGTTATTGCCTTCAAGTATCCTTACGGCATTTCTTACGCAGTCGTCACAGCTGCAAAGAACCTTGCCTGTTTCAATACCTTTAAGCTCCTTGCAGGTTATTGCCCCGCAGCTTTGTCTGAATGCGGAAAGGATATTTCTTGCTTCCGAAGCGCCTTTGCGGGAATTCATCAGGTCATCCGCCATGACAGCGCCGACAAGTGCGCCGCAGTTTCCTTCAAGACAGCCCATTCCGGAGCCGAAGCCTGCGCCGAGGGCGCGGAGTGTGCTTTCATCAAGTCCGAGCTTATCCGCATAGCTCAGAAGTACGGCTTGGCAGCAATTGCAGCCGCTGTGCTTAAAAAGTACAGCATTATCTTCTCTGTTCATTTTACTTCTCCTTTGCGT
>CACXDV010000162.1 GCA_902766585.1 uncultured Ruminococcus sp. | reverse complement strand
TATTGATAGCCTCCAACAGCTCCTGCACATTAACGTGCGTATAGACCTTCAATTCAAAGCTGATGCTCCTGCTATTTTATTTCCGTAATTATGAAAAGATCGTTTGTTTATCTTTTCTATGATTTTTAAAAGAAAAAAGTTTTTAAGAGTTATTTAACAATGGCAATAATTAAAATGATGAAAAAATGAAAAAACTATCATTTGCACTAAAATAAATCAGAAAAACTATTGAAATTTTTACATGAACAAAATAAATAATAATTTAAAAAATCGACAGAGCATTTTGACAGTATTAATAATCATGCTTGCCTGAAAGGAAAAAAACTACCGAAAATGCAGTTTTTATCGCCTTGTGATGGGAAATTCCTTGTTGACAAAATAATTGGCAGTGTTTATACTATAATATGTGAGTCAAATTTTGATAATGGAAATTATTCTGTTTTTGACTTAGCATTATAGTCCAGGGATCATGAAAAGAGGATATATATGAAGAAAAATAAGCTCACAGTCGCTGTTGCAGGAACGGGCTATGTAGGTCTTTCGATAGCAACGCTGCTTTCACAGAATAACAGGGTGCTGGCAGTGGATATCGTCCCCGAAAGGGTGGATATGATAAATCGGAAACAGTCACCGATACAGGATGAATATATAGAAAAATATCTGGCAGAGAAAGAGCTTGATCTTGTCGCTGTTACCGATGCACAGCAGGCTTACAGTCAGGCTGATTTTGTGGTGATAGCTACTCCGACGAATTATGACAGCACTACCCAGCATTTTGATACATCTGCTGTTGAAGCTGTAATAGAGCTTGTAAGAAAGTATAATCCCGATGCCTTTATGGTTATAAAATCTACAGTACCTGTAGGATATACCGCAGCTATACGCGAAAAAACAGGCTGCAGAAGGATATTGTTCAGTCCGGAGTTCCTCAGGGAATCAAAGGCGCTTTATGATAACCTTTACCCGAGCCGTATAATTGTAGGTACGGATATGTCCGATCCCGAATTGACAGAGGCAGCGCATACCTTTGCGGAGCTTCTTGAACAAAGTGCTGAGAAAAAGGATATAGATGTGCTGTTTATGGGCTTTACCGAGGCAGAGGCAGTAAAGCTTTTTGCCAATACATATCTCGCTCTTCGTGTCAGCTATTTTAATGAGCTTGATACCTATGCTGAAATGAAGGGGCTTGATTCGGGGCTTATAATCAAGGGTGTGTGCCTTGATCCCCGTATCGGGAGCCATTATAATAATCCGTCCTTCGGCTACGGCGGTTATTGTCTGCCCAAGGATACAAAGCAGCTTCTTGCAAATTATAATAATGTTCCTCAGAACCTTATCGGCGCGATAGTTGAAAGCAACCGTACAAGAAAGGACTTTATCGCTGAGAGGGTGCTTGAACTTGCAGGAGGAAAAGCCGGAAGTGAATGGATTGACCGCGGTGCAGACAATGTTGTTATCGGTATATACCGCCTCACTATGAAATCTAATTCCGATAATTTCCGCCACAGTTCTATTCAGGGCGTAATGAAAAGGATAAAATCAGAGGGCGCTGCTGTAATAATATATGAACCTGCATTGGAGGACGGAAGCTCGTTCTTTGGCAGTAAGGTCGTAAATGATATTGAAGAATTCAAAAAGCAGTCTAAGGCGATAATAGCAAACCGCTATGACGAAATATTGGATGATGTAAAGGAAAAAGTGTATACAAGAGATATTTTCCGAAGAGATTGATACAGGACGGTTTCTTAATATGAGCAAGGAAAAGGTGAAGCTGTGTTTTGCAGCATCCAGCGGAGGACATTTTGAGCAGATCATGATGCTAAAGCCTCTTATGGAAAAATATGATAGCTTTTTATTGACGGAAAAAACAAAATATGATACTAAAACAACAGATCATAAAGTATATTATCTGCATCAGGTGAACCGTAAGGAATTTCTGGTCGTATTCAAACTGATAGCTAATTATTTTAAATCATTGAAAATATATTTTAAAGAAAAGCCCGATGTAGTTATATGTACGGGAGTGCTTGCGATGCTTCCTATGTGCTTTATCGCAAAGCTGGGCAAAAAAAAGCTTATATATATTGAAAGCTTTGCAAAGGTCACAAGCCCTACAAAATCCGGAAAGCTTATGTATAAATATGCCGACAGATTTTATGTGCAGTGGGAATCTATGCTTGAGATTTATCCGGATGCAATATTTCTTGGTGGAATATATTGAGGTTATTATATGATATTTGTAACTTTGGGTTCGCAGAATTTTCAGTTTGATCGTTTGCTGATCGCAATTGATGAGCTTATTGAACAGGGAAAATGTGATGATGAGGTATTTGCCCAGACAGGCTACAGTGACTATGAGCCGAAGCATTTCAGATTTAAGAAATATCTTGACAGAGAAGAATTTGCTGATATGCAGAAAAAGGCTGATATAGTCATTACACACGGCGGAACGGGCGCAATTATCGGAGCATTGAAAAAGGGTAAAAAGGTAATTGCTGTTCCTCGTCTTGCAAAATACGGCGAGCACGTAGACGATCATCAGCTTCAGCTTGTGGGGCAGTTCGAGGAGCTTGAGCTTTTGTATAACTGCCATGATTGTTCGGAGCTTGGCGATGCAATAAGCTATGTCAAGGAGCATGAGTATAAGCAGTATCAAAGCAATACGGACAGATTTGTCCGAGATATAGATGATTATATTACCCGTACCTTTTTGTAAGGGAGATTAAAAAATGAGTAAAAAGCTTAAGGTCTATTATGCCAAGGTACCCAATATGGGAGATATGCTGAATAAGGATATCATAAGCAAATGCTTTGGCTATGAGGTCGTGAGGAATACCTATCTTACCGGCAAGGTGAGCGGTATCGGAAGCGGACTCGGAAATTATACCTATGAGGAAGAAAAATGGAAGAATTTTCTCAAGGCTGTCAGCTCGGTATTTTACCCGGAGGTATATATATGGGGCACAGGCTTTGTAAAATACAAGGACCATGACACTAAATTCTATAAGAAGAAAACACATATTTGCGCCGTAAGGGGAGAACTGAGCCGTAAAAGAGTTGAAAAAATTACAGGCTCGGAGCTTGATGTACCGCTTGGAGATGCAGGCATACTTGCGTCAAGGCTTCTCGATAAAATGCCGGAGAAGAAATACAGAGTCGGCATAATCGCGCATTATAAAGAGCAGGATGCTCCTGTTTTTCAGAAGCTTCTGGATCGCTTTGAGGATTCTGCATTTATTGACGTGAGAGGAACTCCGTTTGACGTTACCCAAAAGATCGCGGAATGTGAAACGATAATTTCAAGCAGTCTTCACGGTCTTATAATCGCCGACAGCCTTGGTGTACCGAATCACCATATAGTCGTTACGGATAAACTGTTGGGTGACGGTTTTAAATTTGATGATTATTATTCTGCCTATGGACTAAAGCATGATTTTACCGATATGAATAAAGGTGATATCAATTCTTTGTCTGAGGTTACAGAAAGGTATGGTATAGATCATGAGGCGGTCAAAAAGAAGCAGAAGCAGATGATTGATTGCTTCCCGTTCCCGCCGGTCTGATCTGTAAAAAAACGATTTATGAAATATTTGATTTTATTAAACAGAAAATTTCCATATAAATCAGGCGAGGCTTTTCTTGAGAATGAAATAGAGGAGATCAGCGGAGGCTTTGACAGGGTGCTTATATATCCGAGTGATGTCCGTGATTCCGATAAGCAGACAAGAACTGTCAGATCGAAAAATGTTGATGTGAGGATACTTGAACATTCCTCATTCAAGTCAAGAAAGATGAGTTATTGCTTTGGCGCTGTTAAGCATATGTCCAAAAGCTCCGCGCACGGACTTAAAAGAAAGTGGACAGACGGATACTTCCTTGACGGTGTGGAAAAGCAGTTCCGCAAGATAAGCAGGGATCTGACGGAAATAGGAATAAAGCCGGGAGATGAGGTTTTTGTCTACAGCTATTGGCTTTATATAAATGCAGGCGTCGCCTGTCGGCTAAAGGAATTTTTTAAGGAAAAGGGTATCAGCGTAAGAGCTTTTTCAAGAGCTCACCGCTTTGACATATATGAAGAAAAGGCAAGGTTTTCTTTTCTTCCGCAAAGAGAACAGCTTCTGACACAGCTTGACAAAATTTATGCCTGCTCGGATAACGGAACAGATTACCTTAAAAGCAAATATCCCCGTTTCAGCGGTAAGATAGAGACCTCCTATCTCGGTACCTACGATCATGGCGTGGGTAAATGCAGTGAGGATGATGTTTTCAGGATAGTTTCCTGTTCAAGGATAACTGATGTTAAGAGAGTGCATCTGATAACAGAAGCGCTAATGCTTCTCAGGAATGAAGGCATAAAGCTCTGCTGGACGCATCTCGGAGGCGGAGACCTGTATGAGGATATCAAAATAAAAGCAAAGGCTCTCAACTGGATGGAGGTACATCTTGACGGAGCAATTTCAAATAAAGAGGTCTATGAGCATTATCTTAATTTCCCGGAGGATGTCTTTATAAATGTAAGCTCATCAGAGGGACTGCCGGTTTCCATAATGGAGGCAGCAAGCTTCGGTATACCTACGATCGCCACAGATGTAGGAGGTACCTCAGAGATAGTCCGTGACGGAGTAAGCGGTTACATCCTTCCCGAAAGCTTTTCTCCGCGGGAGCTTGCAGACAGGATATTGCAGCTTGCCCGCTCCGATAAGGAGGCTTATGTTAAACTCAGGACATCAACAAGGGAATTATGGTTAAAATATTATCAGGCGCCGCTTAATTATGCGGCTTTTGTGAAGGCTATAAATAATATAGATGGAGCAAAGGAATGAAGAAACAATTAGCGATCAATGTGATTATCTGCATAATGTTTGTGGGATTTGTGTTTCAGTCACCTGTCGCACAGCATAGTACGGGTATCATAAGAACAATTGCAAACAACTTTGATGAAATGTTTGCAATATTTATATTTGCGATATCAGTTCTGAGACTTCGCTTTACCAAAACTCAGATGACATTTATTCTGTTTCAGGCAGCATTTTTGTCCGTAGGCCTGCTCGGAACATTATTATATCACTTGCAGCCTGCTGAGGCAGTTTTAAAGGATATTGTCAACTGTTCAAAATTTACCTGTACGCTTGTCGGCATAATGGGTATCTATCATGCAGATGACTGTGAAAAGCTTCTGAATATGCTCAGAAAAGTAACGACAGGTATTACATTTTTAATGTTTGCGCTGGCGGTCTATGACTATATATTCCGTCCGGCATTTTTCGACCATTCATTTTCTTATTATACCTTGCAGCTGTTTTATTATCATCCTGCTATCATGGCTCAGGTCATGGCGCTTTTCCTTGCTATTCTCGGATACGGCAGGACAAACAGACTGAATCTTATTGCGCGTATTCTCTGTCTTATAATGCTTTGTGCGACTTTCCGTGCAAAGGCGATCGCGTTCGCGCTGATCTATGTATTTATCTGGAATTACAAGCTGATAATGAAAAATCGTTATCTGAGAATAATATCGCTCATTGTATTGTTAGGCGGAGTAGTATACATGACTCGTGACAGTCTTGATATGTATTACGGATCACTTCAGGGTTCTGCAAGAGGTAATATGACACTGGGCGGATTTGAGACAGCAAACAATTATTTCCCGATAGGCGCCGGCTTTGGTACCTATGGTACAGCAGCAGCGGCGGATTACTATTCTCCGCTGTATGTGGAGTTTGGCTTCAAGCGCATTTACGGTCTCGGATATATCAATACAAATTATGCGACTGACACCTTCTGGCCTGCTTTGTTCGGCGAATTCGGATATTTAGGAACAGCGGTGTTTGTAGGATACCTTATCAGCCTTGTTATGCCGTGCATAAGAATGATAAAGAGACGTTCCTCAGTTGTTATTCTATATACATCTATTCTGGCATATCTTCTGGTATGTACTACCTCGGGTACAGGATTCTTCAATCCTATTTCCGTACCGTATGCAATGGTTATGGGAGTATGCCTGTGCAGATTTGCTGCTGAGAAACGAAGGGCTTTTCTGGCTGCTGTCAAAAAGCGGAAGGAAATGGCAAATAATGAAATCAATCAGCCGGTGCATAATGAGTCAAATGCTTGAGAATTAAGGAGAAAAATATGGATACGGTTGTTTTATTCGATCCCGGCATACGCTCGCTGAATAAGGGCGATGAGGTCATTATGGCCTCTGCTTATCGTGAACTGGAACAGGCAGGCATTTTAAAGGATGCATTTATCCTTCGTGCCGCTACTCACGCGCCTGTCGTAACATGGTATCAGAACGGAAATAAAAATCCTCATACAAGGATATATGACGGAGCTGCATATAAGTTTATATGCGGTTCCAATCTTATGTGGAAAAATATGATGCTTCCGCTTCCCTCACTCAATGTGAATCTCTGGAATTGCAGACCGTACAGAAACAGCATACTTATGGGCGTGGGTGTCGGACAGGCAAAAAGAAAGACAAACGCATATACCAAAAGCCTTTATAAGAAAATTTTGTCAAAGGACTATATCCACAGCGCAAGAGACGGCGCGGCGGCAGATTTTCTTGAAAGCATGGGCTTTAAGGCTATTGATACAGGCTGTCCGACTATGTGGAGGTTTACTCCTGAATTTTGCGCTGAGATACCAAAGAAAAAATCGGAAAATGTTATTTTTACACTTACCGATTACGGCAAGGATAAGCAGCAGGATCAGAAGCTCATTGATATCCTGAACCGGAATTATAAAAAGGTCAGCTTCTGGATACAGGGAATATCAGACTGGAAATATTTTCAGGAGTTTTCAGGTACGGAAAATATTACTGTGATACCGCCCTCTCTCGATGCTTATTCAAAAGCGCTTTCACAGCCTGATACCGAATATGTCGGAACAAGGCTCCATGCGGGAATGTTTGCTATGCAGCATAAAAAAAGAACAATTATCCTTGCGATAGATAACCGTGTGAGAGATATGAATGATGCCTATGATCTTCATGTTGTGGAACGCGATAATATCGAAGAGCTTGAAGAAATGATAAATTCGGAGCTTAAAACTGATGTCAGGCTTAAACAGGAGAATATAAACAAATGGCTTGCTCAGTTCCGCAAATGATTATTCTATAAACAAAATAATACATACGAAAGCAGGGGCGAAGGTCTCTGCTTTTTTTGTTATAAAAATCAACTTTCGTAGTATTGCAATTTTTCCCTGTTTTGCCTATAATAACCATGCATCCAGATGTGAAAAAATGAATCAACAGGGGTAATTAATATGATGTATCAAAGGGTTATAAAAAGAGCTTTTGCCTATCCGTATACCTATTCCCTGATCGAAGAGGAAAAAACCATAGAAGAACTCGGAAAAACAAGGGTATATGGTATTGAAATCAAGGGTGATAATGAAAGGAGTCTTGTGGAGGATATATCATGTGAAAAAAGTCTGGTTGAAAGTTTATTTGATACGGCGGTAGAGGAGGGCTTGTGTCCGGTACATCTGATAGAGGTCGCTGAGGATCTGATAGCATGAGCATAAATCCCTTTGTATAAAGCAAACAAAGAATAAAGGAAAAATTTTACTCTGTTTTTGTCGGAATATGATGAAATCCCGGTTCGTTTGTAATAAAATGAAATTAAAGACGATAATTAGCCGGGGCGGTATCATATGAAGATAAAAAGAGTGACGGCTGTCATATTTATTCTGGCAATAGTGTCTGCCTTTATCGGTGTGTTCCTTGTCAGCGCTCGGAATGACAGAAATATAGAGATCTATACGGATAATGAGGGCGGATTTTATATTCTTAATGACAGGGACAGTATGCAGTGTCTTACAATAACCGATTCAAAGGGCAGCAGAGAAAGATATGTCAATAATAATGCGGACCTTGCCGTGTCCGGAAGAGGAATGATCTGTCTTATGTCATATGTGAACGGTGAAACTGTAGTCATATGCGAAGGCAGAATGAGAGAGACAGGCACATTTATACTAAGTGATATTAATGTCAGGAAGAACTGCTTTGAAATTGACGGAGAAGGCATGATATATGCGGTGGGCAGTTCTGATGACAAATGCATAAGCATATATGATAATAATGCGGTGCTTTCAGGTACCGTAAAGACTTCTTCTGCCATAACCTCACTGTTTTATTCCGAAAGCGCGGACAGGGTATTTGCTGTGACTGCTGACGGATTGACTGATGCTGTTTCGGGGGAGGAGATATTATGCAGTGTGCCGGCGGGAGAGTATTCCGTAAGCGGGGATATCTGTACCGACAGCAGAGGTAATGTTTACCGGTTTTATGAACAAAAGGGCTTTGTACTGCTTTATCACAGTATGTATGATATGCTTTGTCCCTCGAAGGACGGAGTATATGCGGGAAAAGGCTCGGATATTTTTCTTCTGGACGAAAATGGTGAACCTGTGAAAAGCTTTGAAGCGGGAAACAGGGTAGAAGCGCTGAAGGGCGGAGGCAATTGTATCGCATATTATGCCGGTAATAAGCTTAATATCCTTGATAAAAGCGATATGAAGAGGATAGAAAAAATATCCGCGCCGGAGGAAAGCAAAAAGCCGACGGCTTCATCTTCAAGGGAGTCTTCGGTACAAAGCTCTGAGGAAAGCTCCAAGCCCTCGGTAAAAATTACGGGAAATGAAAAAATAAAGCTGAACGGCAGGTTTTTGTTCCTTAAAGAGAGTATGACTGTTTCTGATTTTAAAGAGATATTGGGTATTCGCGGATCTGATGCCGAATTGTACGACCATAAGGGCAGGCAGACAGGCTCGGGACATATCGGAACAGGTTGGAGACTCCGTATCCCTTCTTACAGCGGAAAGGAATATGAAACAGTGCTTTTGGGTGATGTTACCGGAGAGGGCAGTATCAACAATAATGATGTTTCAAG
>CACXDV010000161.1 GCA_902766585.1 uncultured Ruminococcus sp. | reverse complement strand
TTAAGGCTTGCGGTATTCGCTATCAGTCTTGCGGATATCGGAGCAACATTATCCTCAATTATCACAAGTCCGTTTTCCTTCAATGTCGATCCTGTTTCTACAATATCCACAATTGCATCGGCAAGCCCAAGAAGCGGTGCAAGCTCTACAGAGCCTTCTATTTTTATTACCCTGATATCCATTCCCTTGCCTTCAAAAAAGCTTCTTGTAACATTAGGATACTTTGTCGCTATCGTTATTGCCTTATAGCCTGAAAAGAAATCCGTACCTTCTTTTCCCGCAAGAGCAAATCGGCACTTTCCGAAGCCGAGATCAAGGATCTCATAAAAGCTTCTGCCATTCTCCATTATTGTATCCTTACCGACTACTCCGAGGTCGCATACTCCGTTTTCTACATATGTAATAACATCTGCAGCCTTTGCAAGTACGACCTCAATATTTGTATCCTTTATCGGAAGAATAAGCTTTCTTCCCTTTTCTCTGACTGCGGTACAATCAAAGCCCGCTGCTTCAAGCAAGCCGATCGTATCCTTCTCAAGTCTTCCCTTTGTTAATGCTATCCTTAACGGTTTCATATTCATACTCCTGTATTCATTGTCTTTATTTCTTCTCCGACAACTGTCAGCTTCTTTATTCCTTTATCCTTTGCATACGCTATCGCTTCGTCAAGCGTCTCAAATACGCTGTTCTCAGCAAGTACCTTTGCCTCTGAAAGCGCTGTTGTGTACTTTATCGCATCTATCTCATATCCGGGTTCGCTATGAACAAGGACAGAAGGTACCGGCTTCTGAGGAACATTTCCTCTGCTGAGCATAACAGATGCCAATGCATCAACATTTATTCCAAAACCGATCGCAGGTGCGGGCGCATCAAAATTATCCAGAAGCTTATCATACCTTCCGCCGATAAGAACAGGCTCTCCCGATCCGCTTACATATCCGCTGAAAACAATATCGCTGTAATAATCATTTCTCTGAACAAGACCAAGATCTATCATCAGCCTGTCACCAAGCCCGAGCTTTGACAGGGCATTATAGATTTCCCTTGTGTATTCAAGTCTGCCGAGAGCATCCTTATCGTCACACAGCGTACAAGCTTCATCAAGAACCTCTATACCGCCAAACAAACGAGGAAGTCTTCTTATCACCTTTACTGCCTGTGTCTGTTCCAGTGTATCCAGCAGTGAATTGAGCGCGGAATAATTCTTTGATTCTATCAGTGTGCGAATCTCTTCCCTTACATCGTCATTTACAGGAAGACTCTTCGCCATTATTCTGAAAAACTCTGCGTTGCCAAGCTCAATTCTATAATCCGGAACACATTTTGACAGTGCCTCAATAGCAGTCGTTATAGCCTCTAAATCGGCGCGAAGTCCCCTTGCTCCGATAAGCTCTATTCCTGTCTGCATTACTTCATTGCTTCTTCCTGTAAGTCCGGGATTATAACGATAAACCCTCTGATTATAATACAGCCTCAGCGGATGCTTTTCATGCATAAGTCTTGTGGCTGCCATCCTCGCTATTGGAAGCGTGGAATCAGGTCTTACCACCATAAGACGACCTTTTGAGTCACTCATTTTAAACATATACTCCATCGGTATCCCTGATTTCTTCTCTGCAAACAGATCATAGAATTCAATACCCGGTGTAAGCACCTCATGGAAGCCCCTCTGTGAAAAAACCTTGCCCAGTGTTAAGGACACTGTACGGTTTGCCATACACTCCTCAAACAAAAGATCCTTTGTTCCTTCAGGGGTTATAATCGAATAATCCTTCATAGCCTCTACCTCTTTTTCCTGTTCTTTTCTCCTGATATTACATCCGTCATTCTTTAGCGTGGTAAAGTGATAATATAATAGCATAACAATAAGATAGCATATAAAACGGCTCTTGTCAAGTGTCATATATCATCAAACTGCCGCGTTCAACAGACCTTTTTATTATACAACATAAATATAAAAAATGCAAAGAAAAACCTGCCCCGAAGAGCAGGTTTTGATTCATAGATGTATAAGCTATGCATACAATGAATACATATCCATTCATACAGCTTACTATGTTCTGTCTACACCTAAAATATCATATAAATCACAATCTAATACTTTCGTAATTTCATAGCTCAATGATAAGGATATCGGCTTGGTATTTCTTTCGATCTGAGAAAGCGTACACTGGCGAATACCTACCAATAAAGCCAATTCTTCCTGTGTAAAGCCCTTTGATTTTCTGAGCCTTTTTATGTTTTCACCTATACTCATTTCATTTCCTCCTTCTGCGTGACAGCTTTACTCTACAATAAATCGTTTATTATGCAAGAAATGGTAATAATTAATTATTTGTTAATGTGGAAAAAAGCCTCTTGTATTTATTCATTTTCTGTGGTAATATAAAGATGATAGAATATTGCTATGGTAATATTTTCATATTTACCATATTATATAGTATATCTCACTTTATTGAATAAATCAATATACTACTAATAAAAAAAGGAAAAATTTAACAGTCAATTTTTGGTAAGTTTCACAACTATGGAAAGGAGGGATAACTTATGTTTTGGGAAAGATTTTATAGCCTGTGCCAGAGAGTCGGCAAAAAGCCAAATCCCGTCGGTAAAGAAATTGGTCTTTCTTCGGGAATAATAAGTAAGTGGAAAGCCGGTGGTATACCTAACGGAGAAACACTGATGAAGCTTTCAAATTACTTTAATGTATCTGTGGATTATCTTTTGGGAATCAGCTCATCTATCGAAATCAAGGACAGTGATATTGAACCGCTCTATTCAGACATCGAAATAAAAAATAAGATTTACAACAATTTAGAAAAGCTTAATAGTTCAGGTCTCGCAAACGTTGAAGAATATTCAGAATATCTTACATCGAAATTAAAGTATCAGAAAGAAGAGCAGCAGGATACATAATATTATCCACCAATTACTTACAAAGCTTTATGATAACTTGAGTACATTGCCTTGTATCTTTCGAGTATGTCATCATACCCGATCGATACAAGGTATTTTTTCGTTAAATTTCCGGTTCCGACAAACAAAAAACCGCATGGATACTGAGATAACTCAGTATTCATGCGGCTGATACGGAGGACAAGGGATTTGAACCCTCGCGCCGGTTTCCCGACCTACTCCCTTAGCAGGGGAGCCCCTTCACCACTTGGGTAATCCTC
>CACXDV010000160.1 GCA_902766585.1 uncultured Ruminococcus sp. | reverse complement strand
TTTGAACAGAGCTTATCGACCTGCTTTTCACTGTAGCCAAGCTTTTTGTAGAATTTCTTCATTTCCTTGAACTGCTTCTTGTTCATTGAATAAACATATTTGCCGCTAAATAAACCCATAGCTTTTTACCTCCATTGTATTATAGTAAGACTCTTTATCTGATTTTAACATAAAATCCAATTTCGGTCAACTATTTACATCAATTTTACCGTGATAACCGCCATAAGCATACCCGTCATATCGGCAAGCACTGCCGCGGGTATGGCATAAGAGGTCTTTTTTATTCCGGCTGCGCCGAAATATACCGCTATTGCATAAAAGGTAGTTTCCGTAGAGCCTGCCATTACCGAGGCTATCCTTCCGGCTTCACTGTCCGCGCCGCATTTTTCAAATACCGAATTGAGCAGCGCAAAGGAGCCGCTTCCCGATACGGGACGCATCAGAGCCATCGGCAATACCTCCGGCGGCACCCCCAAAGACTGTGTTACAGGAGACAGCCACCCGCAAAGCATATCAAAAAAGCCTGATGCAGTCAGCATATTCACCCCTATCACCAAACCGATAACAGAGGGCGCTATCGACACAAGCGAGGTTATCCCGTCTCTTGCTCCCTCCTTGAATGCCTCAAAAATATCAGTACCCTTCAGCGCGCCCCATGCGGCTATGACGGATATCACCACTGGTACGGCATATAATCCTATCTTATCCATTTTTCCTCCATGCGCCGAAAAGCTTTGCCGCTGATATTCCTGCGGCAAGCGCCGCCGCCGAGGATATCCATACACAGGGAAGTATCGAATAAGGCTGTGTACTCCCCGCCGCCTGCCGCAAAGCGGCAGCTGTGGTCGGAATAAGCTGCAAGGAGGCTGTATTTATCACCACGAACAATATCATTGACCTGTCCGGCAAAGTTCTTTCATCTCCCGATGCGGCCATTTCCCTCATCGCCTTTATTCCGAGAGGCGTCGCCGCATTTCCGAGGCCGAGGATATTTGCCGTAACATTCGCGGCAACACTTCTCATTGCCTTACTGTTGTGACGCTGCTCAGGCATCAGCCTTGCCAATACCGGAGAAAGCAGTCTTGCTGCTGCATCTGTCAGTCCGCTTTTATCTCCGATTTTCATTATGCCCGTCCAAAGGCACATTACCCCTGCCATAGACAGCAAAAGCTTTATTGCCTTGTCTGCTCCCTCTGTAATGCTCATAGCCAGAGCTTCCACATTTCCGGTCAGAATTGAGCAGAAAAAGCTCACAATAATCATAAACAGCCAAAGATAAGCTAACATTCAATACCCTCCGTTCAGGTAGTGTTTTAAAATATTCACATCATTATAATACAATAACCTATCTGTTTTATATGTTTGATATATAAATTAGGAATTTTCTCCATGGCAAAAATAGGTTACTATTATACAATTTCCAATTTTTCTCCAAATCAGCCAAAATCCGCCTTTTTCGGCATTATTACAGCGTTTTGCCATTTTGTGCATAATAATGGAATATCTCACAAAAAATATAATAATTCTAAAATATCTTACAAGTTTATTGTTTTTTTAAATTATCTATTGACATTTATTTGCAATTAATAGTAATATTAAGGTACACAAATAAGAGGGTAATAATCAGGACGCCCTCAAAGAATAGGAGGTATTTTTATGAGAGCTATCGGATGTGTAAGACAGATCGACAAGCTTGGAAGATTGGTGCTGCCTTCTGATATCAGAAAGTCTTTGAGCATTGTAAACGGAGTTGATTCAGTAGAATTCTTTGTGGACAATGACAGCGTGATCATCAAAAAATATCGTCCTGCTTGTGTTTTCTGTAAATCAGACGAAAACATCACGAACTTCAAAAACCAGACCATTTGTCAAAATTGTCTTGAAGAACTGAGAAGCAGTGACTGATCCTTCTCGCAAAAATCAAATTATTGAATGATCCGCTTACACCACTTCCACTACCCGAAAAATCGGAGCATTTTTCAAATTTAGCTGACGGATAAGCACTCCTCTGAAAAAAGATACGTCTGAGACCGCGTGTTTATTCGTAAAATCACCAAAAAGCAGGGAGCTGCCGCATTATCAAAGTGCGGCAGCTCCGTTTTTTTTCGTCTGTGCAGAATATGATCCCGCTGAACGAAGGTCTGTTATTTGTTTTTTTCATTATTGAAGGGCTCAAGCTTTATGCCGAATTCCTCCGGAATACAGGCAAGGTCACCTTTCATTGTACGCCTTGTGATCTCCTCATAAAGAACATATAAGGTCTGCACTCCGTTTTCGAGAATGTAATAATGCTTTATATACGGAACAAGAAGCACCATCAGCATTAAAAATAAAAGCAGCAGAGGTATCGAAGCTGTAAAAACAAGCACCAGCAGGACCATCATTGTGAGCAGAGCAAAAAGCATCGTCACCATAAGGTGTATCAGCCTTTCGTGCTGCCAGAAGCCTATCTCCCTGAGAAGCTCCGTTTTGAAGGTCTCCGGATCCTCTATCGGTTCTCCGCTGTCAAGCCTTGCCCTTATAGACTTGATATAGGTTTTTAGCTTACTTCCCATAAAATCGCCTTATTTCCGTTGAAACGATATTTCAGGAGAAGCTCACTGCTTCTCCTTTATACATCTTTCCATTACATAGTCCTTGCAAACAAAGCCTCCGCCGATATCCCTGTCCTCCGAGCGTACCTTACGGAAGCCGAGATGCTCATATACATTTATCGCAAAGCTGTTTTCCCTCTCGACGTTCAGTCTTATTTTCTTAATATAAAAAAAGCCTAAATCGGGATTGGAAAAAATCGAATCCATATAAGACAGGGCTTTTTTTGCAAGTCCCTGCCGTCTGTATTCAGCCTTGATATAAAGCCTTGCAAGATAAACATAATCACTCTGTGTCAGTAAGCACATATAGCCTGCCAGGTTATTGTCAACTAAAAGCATATAATAAATATATCCTTCAGACATCTGCTTTTTTACAGCCTCGGCAGACTGAAACTTTTTAAGCATATATGTTATCTGATCGGGTGAAAAAATATCCTTATAATAATTATGCCAAACAAGATTGGCGGCCTGTTCGACTTCAAGTATCTGTTTTTCCGTCGCAACAGGCATAACGTCAAATCTCATAAACAACCCACCATAAAATATTAATTGTTATTATTATTCTTTTCAATTTTCTTCTTTTCGATCTTTGTATCGATAAGATTATCGGTACGGACTCTAAGATCAAGAGGAGCCTTTTTATTATATGGGTACGGCTCCGATTTACCGTTGTTCTTATAGCCGCTTGCTACAATAAATACGGCAATACCCGAAACTGCCAGACCTGCTCCAAGTGAAATGAGAATAGTGGTAACAGGGTTCTTTTTTTCTTTATCCGTACTATTACCGGTCGTCGGTACCTGTGATGAGGCTGATGCGGTACTGCTGCTGCT
>CACXDV010000159.1 GCA_902766585.1 uncultured Ruminococcus sp. | reverse complement strand
GAGATCCCTGCGACTTATAATGACGGCGTATATACATTCCTGGCTGATACAGTTTCAATGGTTTATATGCTTGTAGACGAAACATTTGATACAGGCACAGTTGATCCTACAAATGATCCTACGAATGACGATCCTAAGAAGGATGATGACAAGAAGGACGACGATAATAAGACTGTAGATCCCACAAATGTAGATCCCGGCAATAACAATAATAATACAAATAATACAAATAATACTCCTTCCGGCAATAATGTTCCTGCTACAGGAGATGCTGCTGCTGCAGTAGTATTTGTAATTATCGCTGCCGCTGCTGCTTATGTTGCATTTATTGCATATAAGAAGAGAAAGACAGCAAAATAATAAAAAAGAATAAATGATATTTTTCCGCTGTTCCGAAAGGGACAGCGGTTTTTTGATGTTGTCATAATAATCAAAATAAATTCATCGTATAAAAAATATTACAGCATTTAGCGGAAAATGAATATGTCTGATTGTAACCGGGTGTGGATTATGATATAATGATAAACTGTTGAAGTTTGTATAATCTTATTATAAAAGAGGGATTCCTATGGCAAAAAGAGAAGATTTAAGAAATGTAGCGATCATAGCCCACGTTGACCACGGAAAGACAACTCTTGTGGATCAGCTTCTGCTCCAGAGCGGAATATTCCGAAGCAACGAAAATGTTGCAGAAAGAGTAATGGATTCCAATGATCTTGAAAGGGAAAGAGGAATTACTATTCTTTCAAAGAATACGGCGGTTATGTATAACGGAACGAAAATAAATATCGTAGACACTCCCGGTCACGCTGATTTCGGCGGTGAGGTAGAGCGTATACTTATGATGGTTGACGGTGTTCTGCTTTTGGTAGATGCATTTGAGGGCTGTATGCCTCAGACAAGATTCGTTCTCAAAAAAGCTCTTGGTCTTGGAAAAAAGCCTCTTGTAGTTGTTAATAAAATTGACCGCCCCGGCGCAAGGCCTGAGGAGGTAGTTGATGAGGTGCTTGATCTGTTTATCGAGCTTGGCGCAGATGATGATCAGCTTGAGTTCCCTGTTGTTTATGCTTCCGGCAGAGACGGCTATGCATCACTTGATCCCAATAAGCCCGGAACGGATATGAAGCCCTTGTTTGAAAAGATAATAGAAGAGATACCCGCTCCCGAGGGAGATCCCGACGGACCGCTCCAGCTTCTTTTCTCCAATATTGATTATGATGATTATGTAGGAAGAATCGGTATCGGCAGAGTCGAAAGAGGAAGCTGTAAGGTCGGACAGACTGTCATGCTTTGCCACAATGACGGTACTACAAAGAATGCAAGGATAAATAAGCTTTATCAGTTTGAGGGACTTAAGAGAGTAGATGCAGAAAGCGCAAAATTAGGTGATATAGTTGCTGTTTCGGGAATAACCGATCTTAATATAGGTGAAACAGCCTGTGATCCGGAGCATCCGGAGCCTTTGCCCTTCGTAAAAATTGATGAGCCTACTGTTTCAATGCTGTTTATGGTAAATAACAGTCCCTTTGCAGGCAGAGAGGGCAAATATGTGACTTCAAGAAATATTCGTGACCGTCTGTTCAAAGAGGTCGAGACAAATGTTGCTATGCGCGTTGAAGAAACTGATTCAGCCGATACCTTCAAGGTATCAGGAAGAGGCGAGCTTCATTTGTCGATCCTTATAGAAACCATGCGCCGTCAGAATTTTGAATTTCAGGTTTCAAGACCGAAGGTAATTATGAAGGAAATTGACGGTGTAATGATGGAGCCTATGGAGCTTCTTATAGTAGAGGTTCCCGACAGCTATGTAGGCGCAGTCATGGAAAAGCTCGGTTCCAGAAAGGCAGAGCTTCTCAATATGGTTACAAAGGATTCCGGAACGACACAGATTGAATTCCGTATTCCTGCAAGAGGACTTATGGGCTACCGTCCTGAGTTCCTTACAGATACCAACGGTAACGGAATAATGAATCATATTTTTGACGGCTATGAGCCATACAAGGGAGAGATCGCAACTCGTACACAGGGTTCTCTTATTGCGCATGAAACAGGTACAAGCACCGGTTACGGCTTATTTGCAGCTCAGGACAGAGGAAGACTGTTTATCGGTCCCGGTCTTGAGGTATATGAGGGAATGATCGTCGGATCGAATCCGAAGAATGAGGATATGACCGTAAACGTATGCAAAAAGAAGCATATTACCAATACAAGAGCAGCAGGCTCTGATGAAGCGCTGAAGCTTACTCCTCCGACAATACTCAGTCTTGAGCAGTCTCTTGAATTTATAAATGATGATGAGCTTGTTGAGGTTACTCCCAAGTCCATCAGAATGAGGAAAATGATCCTCAATAAAGAGCAGCGTATGAAGGCGCAGAGTAAGGGTAACTGATATGGAGTATGTGGTTTTTGATCTTGAATGGAACGGCTGCTACAGTAAAAGGATTGACGGCTTTATTAATGAAATAATTGAATTCGGCGCTGTAAAGCTTGATGAAAACCTGAATGAGATCGGTGTTTTTTCAAGTCTTGTTCGACCGGAGATAAGCAAGCGTCTCAGCGGTTCTGTAAAGGATCTGACCTCACTTTCATATGAAGAGCTGTCAAAGGGCGCGCCGTTCAAATATGTATATAAGAGGTTCAGCCGATTTTGCAGCGGATGCGTACTGATGACCTGGAGTACCAGTGATCTTGATGCGCTTGTATCGAATATACGTTATCATTACGGTACTGACAGGATAAAGTGTATGGAGAAGTATGCAGACTTGCAAAAGTACTGTCAAGACAGAATGAAGCATGATCCGGCAGGTAATGCAATGGGACTTCAGGCTGCCGCTGAACTGCTTGGTATAGATACAGAGAATATCCCGCTTCACAGGGCGGCGGATGACAGCAGATTGTCCGCTGCCTGTCTGAGGAAGGTATATGATAAGGAAAGCCTTATGACATATATTGTTCCGGCAGATGAAGAATTTTATGACCGTTTGTTTTTTCATCCTTATTACATAACGAGTAAGGATGATGAAAACTATGATGAAGACGAAATGTATCTTGACTGTCCCGAATGTTCTGCAAGGGCGGACAGAAAGACTGACTGGGAGCTGAAATTCAAAAGCTTTGTTGCTTCATTTCAGTGTCCTGAGTGTAAGCATACCTTTAAGGGCAGGATACGGATAAAAAAGAAATATGACGGTACAGTTATCAGCCGCGCTGTTCTGAAAAATAAAGAACAGAATACCGAAGAAGCGGATGATGCTGAGGATATAGAATAATAAGATCCCGAAATCAGTTATTATAAACCGGTTTCGGGATCTTTTTTTAAGCTTGAATTTATTCATTTTCCTCTTTGATAAGAGTGGGATCAAAGTTAAATAGCTTGGTTTTGCTCCAAAGCTTTGATATCGGTGTCATTATCAGATGGGCAAGGGTATCAAAAACGGCAGTTACAATATATGAGCCGAGAAGCAGAATAAGATAACATTCCATTGAACCTATGAAGCCGCTTCCGAACATAGCCTTAATATCAATATATCGCATCATTATCATAATAACGGTAGTGTGGAGCAGGAAAACACCGAAGGAGGTCTTTGCAAAGAAGTTGATCAGATCCGAGCTGCCGATATCTATTCGTGTAAAGAAATCAAAAAGCAGTACAGCCTCCATAACAACAAATACAGTTTCATATCCGAGAATACCTGTTGTACCGTTGAGCTTCGGAATGAATATAACTATCAGGCAGGCAGCGAGAGAGCATAGCAGAGCGCCTATAAGCTCAAGGTATTTGGTTCCCTTATTCTTAAATTCGGTTTTATACTTTTTAAGGTATCCTCCGAGGAGATAGCAGTATACAAAATTTACGATTGTAAAGCCGCTTCCGTTTCCGTCACGAGAAATTGTGAAAACATCAGTAAGTCCCTTGTTCCAGAGCATACGGCAGCAGTCGATTATCGTTGGCCACAGGCAGAAGAGAACAAAGCCGACAATCAACATTCTTTGGTACTGTTTTTTGGTCATGCCGTTCACAATGCGGTTGATATAAGGAGAAATGATATAGAGTGTACAGTAAAGCCATACATAATAGCTTTTCGGGATAAAGCTCATCAGCAGAGCGGAAGTGCTGACAGACTTTCCCGCTGAAAGCGTAATAACGAGATATTTTATGACGCTGTACGCGCTGCATACGAATAGAAGATTTATTGCCTTACCGAGCTTTGGCTTGCTTTTTTCTATCATAAAGAAGCCTGATATCAGGATAAAGATATCAACCGCGGCAATAGAAGTACAGAAGATATAGCTTGTTGCTCCGAAGGCGAGGGAAGAGCCGGAAGCCTTTGCGTATTTTATTCCGCCGATAATGGCGGGATTGAGCATATGAAGGCTAATAACCATGAGGGTACAGATTATTCTCAGCAGCTCAATATTGGAGCTTCTTTTTTTCTTAATTGTTTTTTCAGCCATAATGATTTCCTTTCAGAGTCATTCATCGGAATGATTTTTATTATAGATAATTTCAAGTCCCTTGAGAAGAAGTTCATCATCAAGAATAATTTTATGACGGCAATTCGGTATTATTTTCTGAGCAAGACCGCCTGTAGCGATAATTGTGGGTGTTCCGTCTATTTCCATTGACATACGGTCGATCATTCCGTCAATCATAGCGGCGTTGCCGTAAACGATACCTGAGCGCATACAGTCCGCTGTATTGGTACCTATTGTCTTTGAAGGCGCGTCAAAGCTGATAGACTGCAGCAGAGCAGCATTTTTGGTAAGTGATTCCATTGCTACCATAACTCCGGGTATTATTACGCCGCCTCTGTATACTGAACTTTTGTCAACCACAACAATAGTAGTGGCAGTTCCCATATCAATTACTATAAGCGGTTTAGGATAAGCAGCGACAGCGGCAACACAGCCGACAACGATATCGCTTCCGAGTGTAGCAGGATTGTCTATTTTTATGTTAAGACCGGTTTTTATGCCCGGACCTACAATTATGGGTTCATAGCCGATAAGCTTTTTAACAGCCTTTTTAAGTATTTCGTTGAGCTGGGGTACAACAGAGGAAATTATACTGCCAGAGAAATCCTCTGTCCTCAGACCGTTTATTTCCATAAGTGTTTTGAAAATAACGGCATATTCATCCTCTGTTTTCTTTTTGTCGGTATTAAGTCTTGTCATGAAGGCGATTTTTTTATTTTCGATACCTCCGTAAACAATGTTGGTATTTCCAACGTCGATAGCTATTATCATTTTGATTCTCCTTTTATCAGTTTAAGCTTATTATTTATATCATCATCAAAATGCACATCGAACTGATTGAAGGGTATTTCTATACCATTATTATCGAGTGCGGTTTTGATATTTTTTCTGTTGTCGAAGAGTACCGGCCAGTAATTCTTCGGAGCGCACCAGAGCCATACGATAAGAACAACACTGCTGTCCCCGAATTCCTCAACATGGATGCTGTTAGGTCTGTTTTTAAGTACCCTGTCATCATTTTTATATACCTCTGTAATAACCTCCTTTGCTTTTTCAAAATCCTGCTTGTAGGAGATAGGAACAGGTATTTCAACTCTTCTTGCTTCCATGGTAAAATGATTTATCACGGTATTGGAGGTAAGCTTTGAGTTAGGGATCATTACTTCCTTATAATCATATGTACGAAGTGTAGTGTACATCATTTCGATTTTGATTACTTCACCGATAATTCCTTCTGTTTCTATAAAGTCGCCTGTTTTGAATTTCTTGTTTAATATCACGAGTGTCCCGCTTGCGACATTAGAGAGGCTGTCCTTGAGAGCAAGACCGACAGTAAGAGCGGCGGCACTGATAGCAGCGATAAGTGTGGTTACATTGATTCCGAGGGCTGCCATTACAGCAATTGCAAGACCGATATATAAGGCGGCTTTTACCACTGAATTAAGGAAAGAAACGACAGTTTTTTCTGTTTTAGCTTTAGTAAGCGCGGTATCCATTATTTTCAGAATGAATTTGCATACCCATATACCGACAAAAAACAAAACAACTGACGTAATAAGATTAGGAAGATATCTTATAAAGCTGTCCTTAAAATTTTCGAGCCATTGTCTTGCTAAACTGATTTTTTCTTCGACCTCTGCCTGGTCTAACGGAGAAGCAGCGGCTTCAAGCAATAGTATTTTCATTTGCTCACATCCCTTTAAAGAATTCTGTTCTTTTATTATAGCATAATTTCATAGAAATTGGAAAGATTTTTGCAATTTTCAGTAAAAAAACACTGTTATTGATTCAGAATAGACAAAATAGCGTAAAAAATAAGGGTATTTGCTGAGAAATGCTTTGATTTTCTTGCAAAAAACGAGGAAATAATGTATTATAAAAGAAGGCTTTATAGAACGGAAGGGATAATATATGGATTATAATTTAATTCGGAATACAGACCGTGAGCTTAGATATTACGGAATATACAATACCTGTCTCGAAACCACTGAGGGAGATATACTTTGCAGTGTAAGAAGGAAGTATTTTGAAACGGGTGAAAAGCAGAAGAACCGAAGCACCTTCAATATTATGGGTGAGGTATATCGCTGTACATATAATATGGAGCAGGGCAAGCCTCTCAAGTGGAAAAAGCTTGCAGGAAATAAGCAGAGCGAAAGACTTGGCATAGGCGCTGAGGGTTATTTTGTAGAAACTCTTAATAAGGATAAGAGAGTATATAAAAGAACATATTATGACAATGACCACAACCTTCTGAGCGTAGAATTCTATAACGGAAATTCTATCATGTGTACGGTCACTCCCTCAACAGACGGAGAGCATCCGGTACTTGTTATCAAGAAAAATTCTGTGACAGAGGTATTGTATCCCTTTGAGCAGGTATTTGATAAGGAGCTTACAGAGAGGCTTAATACTGCTGCAGGCGAGCCTCAGATATTCTGCGCTACTTCTGCGGGAAATATGTATTTCTGTACCTATGAGGATTGTCTCAAGAGGAAAAGCGCTCTTGATAAGCTTCTTTCTACGTCCGAAGAGGAGGAGGAAGATGAGGAGATAGTATCCGATTTTGAGATAAATTCCGAGAAGCTTGATGAAAAGGATATCGCGCCGGAGGATGAGCTTTTATCCCCGTCTGATGAGCCTGATACTGCTGTTCCGGTAAAGCCCTTTGACAGAATGGAGGAGCCGGAGCCTGTTGTGAAATTTGATGATATATCGGATGAAGATGAAGTTTTAGCCGATAACATAAAAGAAGAGGAAAATGCAGAAGAAATCAAAGAATCTGACGAGCTCCCCTCAGACGAAAAGGATATAGCAGTTGCGCCGTTTACTGATGATGAATCCGAATTTGCGCTCAGAAAATCCCCTTGTCCCTTTACAGATAGCTGTCCCTATGAGGATGTTGACAAGCTTGTGATAGAATCAGCAGGTCAGAGATATTTCTATTTCGGAGATATATCGGACGATAAGCGGAGCGGTTTCGGACGAACTGCCATGTCAGACGGACGTACTGCATATGAGGGCGGTTATCGTGATGACAAGAGAGAGGGAACAGGAGTGTATTATTTCAAGTCGGGTAAGCTTTGCTATGCAGGCTCATGGAAGCAGAACAAGCGTGACGGACTTGGAGTAGCCTTTTCACCTGATGACGGAAGCGCATTTATCGGAAAATGGTCTGATAATTCCTGTGTGGGTATCGGAGCGAGCTTTGATAAGAACGGCAGGCTTGTATATGTAGGAAAGACAAGCGACGGTAAACGAAGCGGAGCGGGTGTGACCTATAATGCCGAAATGGATACCTTCTTTATCGGAAAGTATAAGGACGGCGAATTTTTAGGAACGGGAACACAGTTTGACAGTGACGGAAATATGCTTTATGTCGGAGGATATTTCAACCGTATGCGTACAGGTATAGGCACATCATATAATTATGACGGTTCTGTTCATTATAAAGGTGAATGGAAGAATAATCTTTTCCACGGTGACGGCATACTTTATCTTGAGGACGGCTGTATACTCAGAGGAAGCTTCCGCGAGGGCAAGGCATACGGAAAATGCAGGCTTACGGACGGTATAGGCAGAGTTGTATATATCGGAAGCTTTGCAAATGATATGTATAACGGCACCGGCAGGCTTTTCTCTGATGACGGAGGATATGTCGAGGGACGCTTTGTTGACGGCGAGCCAACGGGTATTTTCAATGAATATGACCGTGACAGAAACCTTGTTTATTGCGGGGAATGGAACGATATGCGCCGAAGCGGAAAGGGAATCGAGTACAAAAACGGCGAAAAGATATATGACGGATGCTTTGAAAACTCTGTATATAAAGGTACAGGCAAGCTGTACGAAAACGGAGCACTTGTATATTCCGGAGAATTTGTGAACGGCATACGCTGTGGTATCGGTTCATCATATAAAGGCGAGGAGCTTGAATACTTCGGTGAGTGGAAGGATAACAATTATAACGGAAGCGGTATACTTTATGACGGAGGAATAGCGCGTTTTGTCGGTCATTTTTCTGACGGAAAGAGAACAGGCAGGGTAAATGAGCTGTACAACGGCAGACTGTTCCGCGCTTGTATCTTTGAAAATGATAAAATGACATATATGTGTGAATTTGCTGAGGACGGTACGCTGAGATATTTCGGAAATACCGTTGACGGAAACAGAAACGGAATGGGCTGTTCATTGAATGAATATTCCGAGAAGGAATTTGAGGGTATTTTCAAAAACGGTGTTCCTGAGAAGCCGATGCAGGTATTCTATTATGAGCCTGAGGAACTGGCGGAATGTACTGCTCTTGCAGATACGGAATATGACATTAACAGACGTTCGCCTGAATTTGCCGTAGAGCAAAGCTATAACGGCGGAAGCTATACGGGACAGCTTTCAGATGGTATTCCTAACCATAAAGGCACAATACTTTACAGCGACCATTGCTTTACAGGTGAATTTAAAAACGGTATTGCTTCCGGCAGAGGAAAAATCTATATGTGTGACGGAAGTGAAATAAGCGGATATTTTCTTGATGAAAAGAAGGACGGAGCAAGGGAACTCACATTTGCGGATGTAAGCTATTATTATCTTGAGCAGTAAGGAGTGAAAACGGTGTCTGTACTGTATATATCCGATCTTGACGGAACATTGCTTAATAAGCAGGCAAGGCTGACGGACAGAAGCGCTCATATTATCGGAGAGCTTGTCAAAAAGGGATTGTTGTTTACCGTAGCAACGGCAAGAAGCCTCAGCTCTATAGAGTTATTGAGCCGTCTTGATTTAAAGCTTCCGTGCGTACAGCTTAATGGCGTACTGCTGTATGATTTTGCTGAAAAGAAATATACAGGCTGTACTCCGATAAAGGTTCAGGCTGCAAGGTCGGTGCTGGATGTACTTCACAGACACGACCGTATGTCATTTGTATATAAGGCGGATGAGCAGTACGGTATCCATGTAGAATTTGAAAGGCTGAGCAATGATGTTGAAAGGGAATTTTTTGAGGCAAGGCGTGACAAGGACTATAAAAGCTTCGCAAAGACCGATAAGATCAGCGTTTCAGATGGTGACAGGATAATTTACTTTACAATGGTTGACAGCTATGAACGGCTCCTTCCGATACACAGGGATATTCAGGAAATATCAGGAGTTCGTTCGACACTGTACAGTGATAATTATTCGGAGATGTATTTTCTTGAGGTTTTCAGCTCTGATGCGACCAAGGCGGCGGGAATGTTGAAAATAAAGGAAATGCTGGGTGCAGAAAAGGTAGTAGCCTTCGGTGATAATCTTAATGATTTAGAGCTTTTGAGGACGGCTGATGTCGGTATTGCCGTAAATGATGCGGTGAATGAGGTAAGGGAGGCGGCAGATATTATTATTGGAAACAGCTTCGAGGACGGAGTTGCAGAATATCTTTTATCTCAGATGTCTTGATAAAAAAAGGCTGTTGTATCGAAAAAACGGTACAACAGCTATATTTTTTTATAATTGAGCTATGTCAAGCAAATTGCTTAACATCACTTTTTTTACTTTCATTGGCTTCCGGCTGTAATAAGCAGTATAATATCTTTCGTTTTCTATCACTGTTATCCGGTTCATTTCTTCTTCCGTGATTTTTCTGAAATCCATTCCAAGTCCTGCACCGCTTATTTTGGAGTGACATTCCTTTATTGCCCATAATCTCACCAAAGCCCTTGCCTTATCATCCGATTTATGAGCCGCAATGAGCTGTTCGGGCGTACAGAAGTATTTTGCGGTATTGTCCGATATTCTTCGGCAGTCAGCGATATCTATTGCTGTTTCCGAATCTGAAATAATGCAGGCGCATGAGTTTCTGCAGTGGGAAAGATTAAAGAATATCTCCTTATTGTCGCGCAGATAGGGTTTTCCGTTAAAGCCTGTTTCAAAAACGGGCGGTTCGGAGATATCGTATTCCATTTTAAGACCGTACCTGAGCAAAAGATATACGGCGGCGGAATTGATCTTGTCCGAGGTGATCCTGAGTGTATCATTCTTCTGAAGACGCTGAAGACTGAGAAGCGAATTAGCTTTTTCAAGAAAGTCTTCTGTCAGGCTGTCTGTATTTTCCAATATGTAAACCATTTTAATGACCTCCAAATAAAATATATTTTATCAATATATGGGCAAAATGTCAAATGTATAATGCTTGTTTTGTCAGATTTTTATAATTGATAGTATAATATGACGATTATCAGTGTATTTTTAGTTGGATATTTCTATTTTTGTTTACAAAATTGTTACCCTATGGTATAAACATAATTTAAAACTTGCAATTTATATTGGGTGTGTGATATAATGCTATGAGTAGTTGTGTCGTTAAAACGAGTATAACGGCTGAATAGCTTCCGTGCGGCTATGCAGTCAGATTTATAATAAAAAATTGGCGCGGAGAATGGCGGAATTAAACTATGGGACAGCTTTGTCTTGGTTGTATGAAGGAAAACCTTGGAGAACAGATATGTCCGTATTGCGGATTTGACCGTTCGTCTGAGCAGCCTGCTCCGTTCTTACCACTTGGAGTAAAGCTTCAGAATGACAATTATCTTATTGGCAGAAAGATAGATAACAATGCGGAGGGTGCAAAGTATATCGCATACAGCGAAGCTATGCATTCACCTGTTATTATCCATGAATTCATGCCTGCGGGTATATGCGGAAGAGCAAAGGGCAAGACTAATGTTGTTATCAGAAGCGGATCTGAGAGCAAATATAAGGAGCTGAATGATGAGTTCCTGAGCTATTACAGAACGCTTGCAAGAATGAGAGAGCTTACAGCCGTTGCACCTGTATTTGATATTTTTACTGAAAACGGCGTTTCATATACCGTTGAGGAATACTACGATTCCATTCCCTTTACCGAGTTTATCGAGAGAAGGGGAGGAAGTGTTGACTGGAATACTGCAAGACAGCTTTTCATGCCTCTTATTTCAGCGCTTACATCACTGCATGAGGCGGGAATAGGTCACTATGCCGTATCTCCTGAGAATATCAATGTTACAACCGAGGGAAAGCTTCGTTTATCGGGCTTTGCGATCGAAAATATTCGCCGTACAGGTTCCGGCTTTGAGCCTGAGCTTATGGACGGCTGTGCTGCTATGGAGCAGTATATGGACAGTGCCGAGCTTTCGGAGACTACCGATATTTACGGCTTTACAGCTACTCTTTTCTATGCTCTGACCGGCAGACTTCCCGAAAATAGCTGTGACAGAAGACCGGACGGCAAGCTTCCTATACCCACATCAGTATTCAAGCGCCTGCCTTCTCATGTTGTTACAGCGCTTGCAGGAGGACTTCAGGTATCACCGAAAAAGCGCATACAGACCTTTGAGGAAATGCGTTCACAGCTTTCTGCTGCGCCTACGGTAAAGGCTATGAGGACTGAGGCAAACCGAAGTGCTATGCAGTCTCAGGCAGCGAATCAGTATACTCCCAAAAAGGGAGGCGTTCCCGGATATGCATGGGTAGTTCTTTCTGTGCTTACCTGCTTGTTTATACTTGCGGTAGCCGGTATCATGTGGGTTCAGAAGCACCCTGAAAGCAGTATAGGCTTCACGATAAATACCCCCGGTTCACAGGAATCAGAGCAGGTTTCCGAGCAGGAAAGTGTTGATCCGAATATGATCCATATTCCTGATCTTGTCGGAAAGAATTATAATGAAATAGCCGCTAAACAGACCGCCGATTCGGATTATATCGTAATCAAGGCTAATGAAGATGTATTCAGCGAGAAATACAAGGAAGGCGAAATTGCAGAGCAAAGCCCGGAGGTAAATGTAAAGGCTAATAAGGGCGTTACCATTGTTGTTAAGGTAAGCAAGGGTTCAGCAAACAGAGAGCTTCCCGTGATAGCAGGACAGCCTGTAGAGACTGCTGTAAAGGCTCTTAACGATATCGGCTTTATAGCATCTCCCGGAAATTATTCCGCAAGCGAGACAGTAGAAGCAGGTAAGGTCATTGGCTATGAAAACTATAATGCCGGCGATATGGCACCCTACGGAGCGAAGATAAGCATAAACATTTCCACAGGCTCCGATTCCGGCGAGGGCTGATCTTCAGACGAAAAATTTAGTATATAAAAATACTGCTGTTGTATCGTTGAAACGATATGACAGCAGTTTTTTATTGCAAAAAAAAGAAGCATAAAAGCTGATTTGCTTCAATGCTTCTTAATTGAGCTTTTTCATTTTATCCTCTGTTTTTTGGATCAGAGTATACAGAGAGGGCGCGAGGTTGGAAAACTGTTTTGACAGGATATCAGGATTGATAGTCGGGACAGACGAGCTTTCGATTCCCTGAAAGCCGTCAGAGGGTTTTCCGGAGGCGATCTGATTAGCATGAGTTTCAATTATACTTTGCAGAGCAGAGGATAGTCCCGGATAGGTCTCCTGCATTACTGAGAACATTGCCTGCGGATTCTTTGGATTGGAAGAATAGATCGTTCTCAGCATTTTATATACAGAGGTCATAAGATATGCCGAAACCTCTGCTGAAAGTCCCTTGCACCCGATCTGAGCAAGCAGTTCATATGTAATATTTATAGAATTCTGTACAAGCTTTTTGTTAAGGGATAGCTGAGAAGGCTTAAGATCATCCTCAACAGAAGGAGTATTCTGAGTATCGGGCAAATCGTCAAGTCGAATGGTAGCGCCCGCACGGTCGGGAGTTCTTCCTAAAAGATAATCACAGGAAACATTATAATAATCGGCAATATGAATAACGAAATCCAGTCCGCATTCTCTTATTCCCTTTTCATAATGAGAAAGGAGCGCCTGAGACACACCAAGCTCCAGTGCAGCCTGTTTCTGACTTAGCCCGCGCTCCTTACGAAGCAGGGTGATTATTCTCGGAAAATCACTGTTCATATTCCACCTCTTGACTTTATAGGATAAAAATTATAATATAGTTATACACGCTGTAATAAGACATAAATCGACGCATAAACAGCAAGTAAATTATATAACATTTAAAACCATTTGTAAAGTAATATTTTAAGATTTTGTTACTTGAAATAATATTTTCGTTAATTTAATCATTGTCATGTTTTCATTGGAAAAATGCCTGCACACATATGAAAAATAATGAAAAAATTTGAATAAAGAGGGGAAATGAATATGCAGTCATATGTAATACATCTGATACGTCACGGTTCGGTAGAGGAAACATTAAAGGGCAAATATATCGGCGTGACGGACGTACATTTATCCAAAAAGGGAAGGGAGGAGCTTGTCAGTATAAGAGAGACAGCAGGCTATCCCGAACCTCAGAAGGTATACAGCAGTCCTCTGTTGAGGTGTACAGAGAGCTGTGAGCTGATTTTTCCGGGTATGGATATAGAGACCGTAAGTGCATTTTCAGAGTGTAATTTCGGCGACTGGGAGGGCAAGAGCGCATCCGAGCTTGCCGGAGATTCACGCTTCGGTGAGTGGCTTGCAAATTCCGATAAGACACCGCCTCCGAACGGTGAAAGCGGAAAGCAGTTTGCCTCAAGAGTCAGCATGGGCTTTGAAAGGCTTGTAGAGAAGCTGTCAGCCGAGCATATAACCAATGCGGCAATCGTCACACACGGCGGAGTAATAATGACTATACTTGCGATGTACGGGCTTCCGCAGGCTCCGGGATATCAGTGGAGAATGGATAACGGATACGGATATTCAATGCGTATAAACCCGTTCCTGTGGATGAGAGAGAGGGTTGCGGAGGTATATGACACCTGCCCTGAAGCACCACAACACGAATAACAATGTACAATTGAGTAGTTTTCCTGATTCGTAAATACATCCGCGCCTTTATTCGCTCGCCTGTTGAACCCCTCCACCGCTCGCCTACGGCGAGCGGTCCCCATTAGTTCTGCCACCAATCGCGCTACGG
>CACXDV010000158.1 GCA_902766585.1 uncultured Ruminococcus sp. | reverse complement strand
GCTCCGCCGGGGCTGTTTATATATATCGTCACCTCAGAGGTGTTATCATCTTCTTCAAGAAACATGAGCTGTTTAAGCAGCGTGGCACAGGTTTCTGAATTCACGCTGTCATTAAAGAAGATCTTTCTTCTTTTGAGAAACTCATCATCAATGCTGATAGAAGTTATTCCTCTTGCGCTTTCCGTTACGATTCCAATGTTCTTCATGTTCATCATCCTTTCGTTGTCATTATCTGTAAGCAAATATTCATTCATTTTCATTACCATCATCCTTTCGTTTTTTCCAAATCGGCTTCATTCTGTACGGAATCTCGATCAATACTTTGCAGATCAAGCGAATCCTTATTAAAAAATGCTGCAAAAGCAAGCTTTTTAAGAATCGTAAGCGCTGCAAGATCATCTGTTTTTTTAATAATTTCTGACATGAAATCAGCCTCCATTCTTTTAACTTCTTTTAACTTATACCCTACTGTTTCTTCTCTGCTATGCAGAATTTCATCTGTGGGCGAGCAAACGGCACACTATCCACAGAATTGACAGGGGGTTGCGGACTATTTAATTGTCAAGGTACGGATTTTCCTAAAAAAGGGGTAAAAAAAGACTCCTATTTTAAATTCAAAGGAAATAGAATTTACAAAAGGGTAAAGTATCTCTTTTGATTTTAAAATAAAAGTCTTTAATAATTATAAATTATTTACTTTAAAATCCAAAACAGAATTTCGTGTTTTTCTCCTTTAATACACAGCAATACATCCGCATTTAAACAGAATAATGCCAACAGCATATTTGCACCATAAATAAGGTTTGCAGAATCTACTGCAACATGATAAAGGTGTACAGGATCATACTGTACAATGTGCACGGTATCATAACCGTGTAACACTAAATTCAATTTGAATTCCAAAACAAATTTTTTGTGTTCCTATTATATCACCCCACTTTACAATTGTCAACAATTTTTTTAAATTTTTATAAAAAAAATTGCGGTGACATAAGCCACCGCAATCATCTGTCAAATTATTTCAAAACTATCGTACTGAATGCAGGCATTGTTATCTCCTGACCTGATACTGAAAATTCCTTAACATTATCAGCTTCCTCTGCCTTGCTTTCCTCAGACTTGGAACCGCCGCCCAGCAGCGCATTAAGCTTATCAGCACCGGCGGAGGCATTCTGAGCATCTCCCGCATTTGCAAGCAGATAGCCTCTTACCTCATTGATCTTGAATACATCCTCCGGAATAGTAACCTTTTCCGACTTTGAACCGGCATTGAACATAACCAATACCTTCGAGCCGTCAGCATCACAAATATAACCGGCTGCTGTATTCTTTCCCACATCAACGACCGTAAGCTTACAGTTTTCTATCTCAGGATTCTGATTTTTAAGAGCGATCACCCTCTTATAGAAATTAAGAAGTGAATTATCGTCCTTAAGCTGTTCGTCAACTGCCTTTTCAGGAAGAGCGTCCTGTGTCTGTCCGGGTATCTTCGGAACATAACCTGTCTTGTCAGCTGCAGACCAGTACATTCCTGCGCGCTTATCAGGATCAGTCGAGGAGCCTGTCATGGCAATTTCCTCTCCGTAATATATAAAAGCATCGCCCGGAGAAAGAATATACATTGATGCAGCCATTCTTCTTGCTGTTTCTGTCATAAGGAAGCCTGCGCTTCTGCCTGTATCATGGTTGGAAATAAAGGGAGTATTTATCGCATTCGGATTATAGGATTCTATCATTTCCTTATACTTAGAAATACCCTTAACATAATCCAAAGCATTTTCATCTCTTACCGCAGCGCTTACACGGCCGTTTGAGCCTTCCTCTGCAAAATCAAAAAAGCTGTCAACGCCGGATTCATAATACTTTGAGATCGAAACACTGTCTGTCCAGCATTCGCCTACCATGTAGACATCGGGCTTAACTGTTTTTGCATAATCATAAAGCCATTTAAGGTCGTCAATGGAATCCTTGTTTCCTGTACTCTCAAACCAGAGTACAGCATCAAGACGGAAGCCGTCAAGTCCCATATCGAGCCAGAATTTTACTATGTCCTGAAGCTCTTTTCTGAGCGCATCGCTTTTGAGATTAAGATCAGGCATATCGGAATCGAAATTACATTCATAATACCAGTCCTCTACACCTGTCGGTCTCCAGCCGGAAGACTTATTATTTCTCTCAAAATGGTAATACTGAGCATAGCCGTCTGTTTTACCCTCTTTAAGCTCATTGATAGCGTTCTTATACCAAGGGTGCTGCTTTGAAGTATGGTTAAGAACAAGGTCAATTATCACATTGATATTTCTCTTATGTGCCTCTGAAAGAAGCTCCTTGAAGTCATCCATTGTGCCGTAAGCAGGATCTATGGCACAATAATCCTTTACATTGTATTTATGATATGAGGGCGAAGGCATTATGGGCATAAGCCATATTCCCTCAACGCCAAGGTCATCAGTTGTTTTTGTATCGCCGTCATTAAGATAATCAAGCTTTTTAGTAATTCCCTTGAGGTCTCCTATTCCGTCCCCGTCGGAGTCATAGAAGGAATAAGGGAATATCTCATAGAAGGTTCTGTACTTGTCCTTGGATAATTCATAGCTTACAGTTTTGAAGCCTCCGTCCTCAGGAAGAGCAGTCTGATTTGCTGCCGGAGCTGAGGAAGCTGCGGCCGAAGTATTTCCGGCATTTGAGGATGCAGGCTGAGTACCGCCGCAGCCACTCATTATTCCGCCGCCGATCAGACCTGCTGCAAGAACGATAGAAAGCAGCCTTTTATTTCTCATATAAATTTTCCTTTCATTATAAATAAAGCAGGGAAGCTGAATGCATCCCTGCTTTGAATATTTGGGATCAACCCTTTACAGCACCGCCGGTTACACCCGCAACATAGAATCTCTGCATGATGATGAAGAGGATCGTGATCGGGATAGCGATAAGAACTGCACCTGCACAGAATGTTGTGAAGTACTCTG
>CACXDV010000157.1 GCA_902766585.1 uncultured Ruminococcus sp. | reverse complement strand
GATTTTTCAACAGGAGCGCTGAGGAAATCGCATACATCCTCTATCGTATGCATATCAGGTGTGGAAACTTTTTTGAGGGGTTCCTCAACAGCATCGGGAGTATTCAGTATAACGCTCTCCGCTGCCTCCATATTCGCGCTGAAGCCGCAATCACCGCATATAGCGATAGAATCCTCTCCGATAGGTGTGAGAAGCATGAATTCATGTGAAACGCTTCCGCCCATCATACCTGAATCCGACTTTACGGAAACTACCTCCGGAACGCCTGCGCGGGCAAAAATGCGCTCATATGCCTTATGGCACTTATCATAATACTGCTCAAGATCCTCCTGTGAGGTATGGAAGGAATATGCATCCTTCATTGTAAACTCGCGCACACGGATAAGTCCTCCTCTCGGACGGGCTTCATCACGGAACTTGGTCTGTATCTGATATATCATAAAGGGATATTTCGTATAGCTTGAGGCATATTCCCTTACAAGATGAACAGCAGCCTCCTCATGTGTCATTCCGAGAACCATTTTAGTATCGTTTCTGTCCGTAAAGCGAAGAAGCTCGCTGCCGATACTTTCATATCTGCCTGATTCCTCCCAGAGTGATGCAGGCATTACTACAGGGAACATTACCTCCTGTCCGTCAATTGCATCCATTTCCTCACGGATTATCTGCTCAATTTTCTTTGTCACCCTTTTTAGCGGCATATAAAGAGAATATATTCCATTAGCAAGCTGCTTCATATATCCTCCCTTAAGCATGAGTGCATGGCTGTCTATCTGACAATCAGCAGGACGCTCCTTGAATCTTTCTCCGACTAATTTTTCCAGCTTCATTTTCTTTTCCTCCGTATTATTTGTTTTACGGAAAGCCTGTTTCCGTATTTTTTAAACATACAAACAGATTATAACACATTAAATCATTATTTGCAACGAAACAAACCGCAAATTATTACTATTTGATATATACAATTTATTGAATAATGCTTAAAATAAAAAATGGACATCTTAAAAATAGTATGCTATAATTTATTCAAAGGCAATTCAAATAACGAAATGAGGTCAAAAAAATGAAAAAATACCCGCTTTTTTCTGAAATGAAAAAGGGCGATAAAGTAAGCCGCCCGTTTTACATTACAGATATTCAAGAGAATAAAGCAAAAAACGGCAGCAGCTTTGTCAAGATAACTATGAAGGACGAAAAAGACAGCCGTACAGCAAATATGTTCGACACAGATCTTAAAAAGCTCAATGAAATGGACATATCCGCAAACTGTATTGCAGCTGTATCTCTTGATGTCGGAGAATACAACAATTTCCCGAGCTATACAGTAAGGGATATAAAGCCAAATGATGATAAGGATATCACTATTAAGGATTTCATAACCCTTCCCCCCATAGACTGTGACCTGATGTTCAATACAATGATAACTCTCCTTGAGGACAGCGCCCCATCAGAAAGCGAATACACTCCGATATCAAAGCTTGCAATAACTCTTCTCAAAAGATATGAGGAGGACTTTAAAACCTCCTCGGCAGCTATTTCCATGCACCATAATCTCAGAGGCGGACTTCTTTATCATTCATACCGCATGATGCTTGCCGCCGATGCTCTGAGCAAGGTATACACCATTCTCGACAGGGAACTTCTCCTCTCCGGAGCAGCGCTACATGATATCGGCAAAATGTATGAATATAACACCACCGCCATGGGCGACGCAAGTATGTCTGTACACGGCGCATTGTTCGGTCACCTCTTCATCGGAGCGGAAATGGTAATGAATGAAAAAAAGAAGGATAACTATGATGCGGATAAGGTCAATGTTCTCGCGCATATGATCTGCTCGCATCACAGCAAGCAGGAATGGGGCGCAATCAAGCCGCCCGCAACAGCAGAGGCTCACGCCCTCTATTTCATAGACGACCTTGACGCAAAAATGTATTCATGCGAAAAGTTCTATGAGGATCTTGCTCCCGGCAAAATGACGGAAAAAAGGCCTTTCGGCTTTGATAATAATTTCTACAGACCGAAGTTCACAGCCGAAGCTCTTAACGAAAGTGACACCTGAGCCTTGTTTAAGATAAAGGAGCAGAAAAATTTACCATAAAATACACCATTCCCCTTATTTTTAAGTCATGTTGTTCATTTTTTTTGAATAGCATGACTTTTTTTTTAGAATATGCAACGAAAATAACAAATTCTCTGTCACATTTGTTACAAATATGATATAATAATAATGTTTTTTAAACTACAGAGGAAGTGAATAAAATGAAAAACAAACATCTGAGATTTTTCTCATCTATCCTGGCATTTTCTATAATGGCAGGCGCAGCGGCAGCAGTACCCGTGATTTCCGGCAGCGATATCACCGTAAGCGCTGCAGCGGGCGACAGGGTAAGCTCAGGGAACCTTTGTTTCCGTGAGCTTGAAAACGGCAGCTATGGTCTGTATTCATGCCGTATTGACAAGGATACGCCGCAGCTTATTGAAATACCGGATACCTGCAAAAACAAGCCGGTCACTGAAATTTCCTACAATGCCTTTGACTCCTCAGCCTATCCCGCCGGCAGCAGCAAGACCTATAATTTAAAGCTTGGCGCAAATATCAGAACTATCGAGCCTTATGCGCTCTGGGGCATCAATATCGGAAGCATTACCGTTGACCCGAAAAACACCTTCTTCAAAATCGTGAACGGTATGCTTTGTTCAGCAGACGGAAAGGTACTTGTATACTGCCCCAACACCAAAAAGGGCAAGCTTAATATTCCCGCTGATGTCACAACCGTAAATGAGGGCGCGATATGCTCAGACGGCATCACTCAGCTTGTTGTCGGAAAAAGCATGACCGATTTTCCCGCGGATATACTCGGTGAATGTCCAAATATACAGAACTTCGGCGTTGCTGAGGGAAACAGCAGCTTCAGCGTTCTCAACGGAGTTCTTTTCAACAAGGAGCGTACAGTCCTCTACGCTTACCCAAAAAGAAGAACAGGAAAATACATTCTCCCCAACACCGTTAAGACAATAAAGGATAATGCCTTTTCGGGAAATACCGAGCTGACAGAGATAGACCTTAAAAATACAGAGGAAATAGGCGCAGGAGCATTTTCATACTGCACAGGGCTGACCTCTGTTACTATCCCCTCATCAGTAAAAATCATGGGCGAAAGAGTTTTTGAGGGCTGTTCTTCGCTTGCCTCGGCGGTGATATCAGAGGGCTTGACCGAAATACCGATGTCCGCCTTCTCAGGCTGCAGCAGTCTTGCGGATTTCAGCATACCCGCCTCCGTTCAGAAGATAGGCTACCGCGCTTTCGCTGATACAAAATGGTATAACGAACAGCCTGACGGATTCGTTTATATAGACAACCGTTACCTCTACTGCTATAAGACCTCATATATCAGCAGCGACGGCAGCGGTGCTGCTGATAAGCCCGAAAAGCTTGTAATAAAGGAAGGAACACAGTTCGTTTCCCCTCTTGCGCTTCAATATTCAAATACCGTAAGCATAAGCATTCCGAAAAGCCTCAAGCAGCTTGAAGAGGATTCATTCTATCCCGCTTATAATGTCGGAAGCTATACTGTAAATTCAGCTAACCCGAGCTTCACCGTTTCGGACGGTATCCTCTGGAGCAAGGACAAGTCAAAACTCATTTCAATGCCCGTAAAATACAAGGATACAAAATATACCGTTCCGAAGGGCGTAAAGGCTATCGGCTCATATGCATTCAAATTCAATAAAAATGTTTTCGATATAACCATTACTGACGAGGTGAAAAGCTTCGGAAAGAATCCCTTCTACAACGGAAACGAAGCCCGCGCAGTTGTCTGCTTTAAGGCTTCTCCGGCAGAAGCAGCCGCAGAAGCTGACCATGTTGAAATAATATACATGACCTCCGGTATAAAGCTGAATACAACAAGCGTCAATATCGGCGTCGGAGAGACCTATAACCTGAAAGCTGCCGTAACCCCAGATACTGCCGACAGCACTGTTGTGTGGAAATCAGGAAATAATTCCGTTGTAACTGTAGTAAACGGAAAACTGACAGCAAAAAGTGCCGGTACTGCCACTGTTTCGGCAGCAAATCTCAAGGGCGACAAGGTATTCTGCAAGGTCACCGTAAAAAATGCGCCTGAATCCGCAGCTATGAGCAAATCCGCCGTCAATATAGGTCTCGGTGAAACGCTTACTCTCGGAAGCACTGTAAATGACGGTGCTGCATCATCTGTAAGAAAATATACCTCATCCGATGAGAGTATAGTTTCCATTGACAAAACAAAATGGAACTGCTGCCTTACCGGAAAGAAAAAGGGTACAGCAGAAATAACAATGACGACCTATAACGGCGTGACCGCAAAATGCAGGGTGACTGTAAAGGACGCTCCCAAATCGGTATCCATGTCAAAAAGCTGGATAACCATAGGTCTCGGCGAAACAGCAACTATCGGCAGCGTAACTGACAGCGGTTCTGCCGCAACAGGAAGAGTTTATACATCAGCAAACAGCAAAATCGCAGAGATAACCCCGACAAGCTGGAACTGCACCTTCACGGGAAAAGCAGTGGGACTTACCGAAATAAAAGTTAAGCTTTACAACGGTCTTACAGCCTCCTGCAAGGTAAATGTCCTTGCCGCGCCGAAGGCAGTTTATCTTCCCAAAAAGGAGATAACAATGGGTGTCGGAGAAACAATGAAGCTGACAAGCTCTCTTAATAGCGGCGAAGCATCGGCAGCCAGAATATACAAATCCTCAAATGCGAAATATGTCCGCATGACAAGAACCGACTGGGTGGGCGAATTTAAAGCTATAAACGCGGGCAGCGCATATGTCAAGGTCACTACATATAATAATGTCGTTGACAGATGCAAGATCATCATAAAGCCCGCCGCTGCATCAATAAAACTCAGCAAAAAGGAGCTTACACTCAAGGTCGGACAGACTGCATCACTTTCTTCAGTCGTAAATGAAGGAAGCGCCGCAGCAAACAGAACCTACAGCTCAGGCAACAGCAATATCGTCAAAATGACAAACACCTACTGGACAGGAAGCTTCAAGGCTGTCGCTCCGGGTACGACTTATGTAAAGGTACGCACTCAGAACGGCATTGAGGATACCTGCAAGATAACAGTCACAAAATAAACGGAGTGATAAGCTTGAAAATAACTGCACTCACAGAAAACACCTCTGCCCGCTGTCTTCCGACAGAGCACGGACTGAGCCTTTTTATAGAAGCCTGCGGTAAAAAGCTGCTTTTTGATATGGGGCAAACGGGGCTTTTCGCTGAGAATGCCGCTGCTCTTGGCATTGACCTGAAGGATGCGGAGCTTGCTGTTATTTCTCACGGTCATTATGACCACGGAGGCGGGCTTGAAACCTTTCTCAAGCTCAATAAAACCGCACCTGTATATATCAGCACATTCTCATTCGAGCCGCATTACAACGCGCATGGAAAATATATAGGTCTTGATACTGAACTGAAAAATGATCCCCGCCTTATTTTTGTTTCCGGAAAAACATCTGTCGGAGAGGGACTGACCTTATATGACGGCGCTGATATCCCGCAAATAGTCGATATGGGCGCCGCCGGGCTTACCGTAATGGAAAGCGGCAGGCTCATTCCCGAGGATTTCAGACATGAGCAGTATCTTCTGATAGAAGAAAACGGTAAGCGTGTACTTATTTCCGGCTGCTCGCACAGGGGAATAATAAATATCACTGAGCATTTCCGGCCTGATATACTTATAGGCGGATTTCACTTTATGAAGCTTTCCCCCGGCGATACTCTTGCCTCCTACGCAAAAAGGCTGGACAGTTATCCGACAAGGTACTTTACCTGTCATTGTACGGGAACAGAACAATATGATTTCATGCGTCCTATAATAAAGCATCTGAATTACATATCTGCCGGAGATTCTATTACAATATGAGAGAAGGCTTTTTAATGAAAAACAACATATACATCAAATCTGCCGCTGTGCTGTGCGTTCTTCTTCTCGGAACAGCTATATTCACAGGCTGCTCACAGAAAAACAGTGACAAAACCGAAGATACCTCCTCAAAGCCCGCCGAAAGTTCTGTTCAG
>CACXDV010000156.1 GCA_902766585.1 uncultured Ruminococcus sp. | reverse complement strand
GCCCATGAGCATACCGTAGCCGAATACTATCGCAAATGGCAGAATTATCATCTGCATAAGTATGATCTTATCCGTAAAACAGGCGCGAAGCTCCTTAGAGGCAACTGTCCATATATCATGCAGTATCATTCGGAAGCACCTCCGTTCGTATATTGTAAATAGTAATCATAGAAGGCATCTTCAAGGGGCTTGCCCTGCATAAGATTTTCAAGCGTATCATTGACTACTATCTTGCCGTCAATTATCATTGCGGCGCGGTCGCATACCTTTTCTACAAGGTCAAAGAGGTGGGTTGAAATGATTACACACTTTCCCTCTTTTTTCATATTAAGTATGAAATCCCTTACATCCCTTGCCGCAAGAATATCAAGACCGTTTGTCGGCTCGTCAAAAATAATGAATGACGGATCATGCAGCACGGATATTACCAGGGAAACCTTCTGTCTTTGTCCTTGAGAAAGCTTTGATATCCTTGTATCAGCAAACTTATTCACACCAAAGCGTTCAAAAAGCATTTCCTTTCTTTTTCCGGCATTCTCAGCGGAAATGTGATAAAGCCTTGAGAAAAAATCGAACATCTGATTTGCCGTGGATTTCATATCAAGCTTAAGGTCACCCGTAAGGAAGGCAAGCGAAGACTTTACCTTTTCAGGCTGCTTGACTGCACTGATATCATTGAAAAATGCATCACCACTGTCCGGTTTAATGAGTGTTGCAAGTATTCTCATTGTAGTGGTTTTTCCCGCGCCGTTGGGACCGAGAAGACCGAATACCTCTCCCGATCTTGCAGTAAAGGAAATTCCGCCGACGGCAGTTTTCTTTTTCTCACCCGTACCGAGCGATTTTTGCTGTGCGGTACTGAGAGCAAAGGTCTTTACTATATTATCTACTCTTAATGTATCCATTCATGTCCTCCTGACTGAAATAATTATTATAATAATTATACTATAATCTGCTATTGATTTACAAGTATTTTCATCAGAATTGACCTGTTTTTAACCAAAAAAGCTGCTGTACCCGCGCAAGGTACAACAGCCGTTCTGTTTATCTGTCATCATTGGTATCATAGCCGAGAAAATCCTGAAAATATGCGGATTCATCTATTTTTTCATTATCCGTCATTCCGTTGGAGGCAAAGCTGAGATAATCCCCCTGAGAATAATCATGGTCAGACTGACAGGAATATGAATCCTCCTGCGGCTTAAAGAGTGCCTTATCCTTTCGGTTACGCTTTTTCATAATATTCACCTCAGAAAAAGTATTCCCGAAAACGCGGAAATTATTCCTTAAAGCTCTTTATATCCTCAAGCCTGTACGGCGTCTGCTGATATACGAAATAATTCAGCCAGTTTGAATAAAGAATCGACGCATAGCTTCTCCATGTAAGCGCCGGAAGCGCACGAGGATCATTTCCGGGGAAATAGTTATAGGGCAGTTCAGGATTTATTCCCTTATTCCTGTCACGGAAATATTCGTTTGCAAGAGTATTGCGGTCATATTCGGCGTGTCCCATAATAAAGAACTGTCTGCCGTTCTTGTTAGCCACAATAGCCACGCCTGCTATATTTGAAGAAGCAAGTATTTCAAGCTCCTCATGCTTGCGTATCTCTGAACGGTGCGTACCCGTATATCTCGAATGGGGAATGAGTATCTTATCGTCAAAATTACGCATCAGAGGGTGGAAGGTATTCATCACACGATGCACATAAATTCCTGAAAGCTTTTCATCAAGCCTGTATTTAGGTATACCGTAATGATAATAAAGCGCTGCCTGTGAACCCCAGCAGATATGGAAGGTGCTGTAAACATTTCGCGTAGACCATTCCATTATCTCACAAAGCTCATCCCAGTAATCGACCTCTTCAAACTCCAAAAGCTCAACAGGCGCACCGGTTATTATCATTCCGTCATAATGATTATCCTTTACCTCATCAAAGGTCTTGTAAAAGGTCGTAAGGTGGTCAAGCGGAGCATTTTTTGATACATGAGTAGCTGCTCTGAGAAGCTCGATATCGACTTGAAGCGGGGTATTTCCGAGAAGTCTGAGAAGCTGAGTTTCAGTCTCTAATTTTGTGGGCATAAGATTCAGGATAATTATTTTCAGCGGTCTGATATCCTGTGACTGAGCCCTTTCATCAGTCATTACAAATATATTTTCCGCCTCAAGCTGTTTTATAGCGGGCAGGGAATTCTGTATTTTTATAGGCATTCCTTTTCACACTTCCTTTAAAATGTTTCCAAAAACTTATTATAGCATACCACAGAAAAAAAAGCAATACAAATAAAAATGGGATCACCCCGTTTTGGTAACTAAGGTGATCCTCTTTTTTTGATCAGCTTGTTTGCTTTGATGCTTCCTCACTGCTGCTTTCATCCGAGCCGTCAACAAAGGAATCCAGAAGCTCCTCTCCGTCTAAAAGCGCTGCCTGAGCAATAAGCTTTTCGGCATAGCTTCCGTCAACTGTGCCTTCAACGATCCCGTTGAGAACGATAATGTATTTGCCTTCCGCATTTTTGCATATCTCTAACTTATCGGTAAGTGAGTCATAGACAAAGCTGTAGCTTGCAAGTGTATCATATCCGTCATGCGAGGAAACACTCATTTCCTTGCGGACAAGCCCTGAAATATTTTTGATATACTGAACAAGATTCTCATAGCGTATCTGTTTGCCGTTATGCGTGACCTTGATTGAGGTAGTTTCCTCAAATATATCATTTATTTCAGTCTTTGATTCAATATCGTATACATTCTCTGTTCCGCCCTGATCCACGGTGAATTTTTTGAGCGTCTTGATTTCCGGCAGTATCACTACTCCGGCAAGGAAGCTCTTATAATCCTTTTCATACCATTTTTCTATGTATTCGGCATCTACCTTGCATATGACATTTGCCGTATCGCTGTAAACATAGCAGCTTCCGTCATCATTCTTTTTGGAGGCATAGATATGTACCTCAACTCCGTCTGAGGATGCGGAGGTGATATCAAGATACGGTTCATCAAGACCGAATTTTTTCTTTTCCTCATCATTTACATTTGCTGCAGCCACTTCACTGCCTGAAAGACCGAATACTGCTGTTCCTGCACCCTGCACGACATTTTTAGCCGCTATCTCGCGGTACGGGGAACGCATGAGATATTCCGCAGCGGAGGTCGGATCTTCCTCGGTATCTATCTCTATCGGCTTATCATAATACTTTCCCGAAAAAACAAGCTTTGAAATGCTGTTTTCCTCGTTATCGGTATCATATTCAGCGGTAAGCGTTTTATCAAAGAATTGAAGCTTCTTTATAAGGAACATATTAACGCTGTCAAGCTTTGTAAGATACACATTTTTGTTTTCTCCCAGACGGCAGTAAATTCCCTGATTATCGGGGGCAGTCTTTCCAAGCAAAAGAGTATGCTCACTGTTGTCACCGAAAACCGTTTTAACGGTCGCAACAGGCTTATCAAGACCGAAATCCGCATATCTTGTGCCTGAGCTGTCAATAAGCTTTGTTGCTGTGAGATATGAGCACTGATATGCAAGCTGGTCTGTCATATTCTTTGACAAAGCAGTATCCTCATAATCCTGCATGGTGTAATGCATATATATCCTCAGTTCGGAAACCTCATTGAATTCGAGGATATTATCGGAGCCTTCCGAGCTTTCCGCTGAAGTCTTGCTTACCTGATCCTCATAGCTGAACCCTATCAGCGTAAACTCGCCGCTGCTGTTCTTAATGGTTATTTCCTCAGCATCCGAACCTGTCTTATCATACAGCAGTATATCCCTGTCATCGTTTTTTACGGACGAAGTATCTGCCGGAGCGGGCAGATTCAGAAGTACTATCAGCCCCACTCCGAGAAGCAGTACAACAACACTGATCACTATAACAAAACGAATACTTTTTTTCATTTGTGACCTCCGTTATTTTCTGCGTCTTACAATGAATACACACAGACCGGCGCCAAGGATCAGAACAGGCAATACAGCATAAAGGATAACGCTTGTTACTACCTTTGTGTTGGAGCTTACTGTCGAGAGATCGTATTTTGTAATGACCTTATCTGAAAGATAAACTCCGTTATCCTCGCGGTGATTTATGTCATTGAGTATATTCAGTATATATTTCTTATTTGTAAAGCCGGACTGTGTAAGAAGGCTGTTCCACATTTCCGTTGAGCCTGAGAATATCAGACGTGAGATACCGTTATCTCCGCCGGATGCGCCCTGAGCGGTAACGATAACATTTCCGGTGATATAATCCTGCCATACCCAGTCATCAGTTGCAGAATAAGGACAGATGCCCGATTCTGATGAATACATGAGAAGAGGCTCGGTTATTTTTTCATTTGCCAGAGTAACAGCTCTCGACATTGAAACGAGTACAGGAAGGTCATTGTCGGTATAATTCTTCATATACGGTTTTGTGCTGTTGAAATTTGCTGCGATATTCCTGTATGCATCTCCCGAGGACATCATGCTTGAGGTTGAGGTCTCAAATGCAAGACCGTCCTCCAGCTTCATTCCGTATTCCAAAAGAAGCCCTGTGATATTGGGACATTCTACCTCATAGCGGTATGCTATGAAGATAAGTCCCCTGTCATATTTTTCATCATTTATGAGGAAGGTGCGTAGCTTTTCTATTGCCTTTTCGCTGTAATCCTTTGTGGGCGCATAGGCTATTACCGTTGCTGCATCAGAGGGGATATCCTGTGTTTCTATGGATATGGGGACGAGCGTATAGTTATTTGCCGCAAGCATTGCTTCAAGCGTTGAATAGCTGTCCTCGGTATTGTCCGTAAGAATTGCTATTTTCGTTTCGGTATCGCTTGTCACCTTGACAATAGCTGTATCTATTGCAGATTCTGCCTTTGATGAGGTTATATACTGATAATCTCCGTACAAATCAAAATTGAACATATCATCAGACTTCAGGCGGTTGTACTTTTCCCCGCAGGTGACAAGCACATCTGTCACTGAAAGATTCTCCGATTTATATTCATTTTCTAAATTAGGATTTTTCAGAAGGTCGGTATATTCTACCTGAATTTTTCCGCCCGAAAACTGACTCAGCTGTTCGGCAATGCTTGTTGCCTGCTTACAGTATGTATCATAGGATTCATAATTTGCCTTATCTGTAAGGAAGGTTATTTTTACATCCTTTTTGACATTCTGTGCAAGCGAGGCTGATTCATCCGATATCTTGAAGGAGCCGTTTGAGGTGATATCCGCGGTCATTCCCGCATAACGCCCCGTCAGCACCGAAGCGATAACATTGAGAAGTATTACGCCTATAAGCACTATACATACAGAAGCAACTGATACTATCCTTCTTTTCGCTCTCCTTGACATACCCTGAGAAGCATCTGTTTTTTCCTCTTTTATATTCTTTTCATGTTCAGACATACTGCTGCCTCCTTATGCCCATCTTCTTCTTTCCACTGCTCTGTCCGTAAGGAACAGGAAGAGGAAAGTAACGGTTATAAAATATATCACATCAGATAAGGAGAACAGACCAAGAGCAAAATGACTGTACCTCGTCTGAAAGGAAAGCGCGGTAAGAAGTTCCTTCATAAAATCTACCGGAACCGTAGAAGCAACTGTATCAATAAGGCTGATAATTACATTTACCGCAAAGGAAACGATAGCGGCTACGATAACACTTTCCGTAAGCGATGAAACGAATATTCCTATCGCTGCGAAAGCCGAGCCCAAAAGAGCCATACCGAAAACATTTCCGATAATTACGCTCCAGTCGGGATGAGAGATAAATGACAGCGCGATGCCTTCGATCACAAAGGCGCTCAGGCAAAGACCTGTCATTGCAAGAGCCGAAAGGTATTTTGCAGTAACTATTGAAGGTATGCTTACGGGAGCCGTAAGAAGAGCCTGATCCGTTTTCTGCTTCTTATCCTCCGCAAAAAGCCTCATAGTTATGAGAGGTATTATAAAAAGCACGATAAAGAACATACTCTGGAACACACCCGACATATTCGACGTGCCGGGGAAAAGACAATATACCCACAAGAATAACCCGCTGAAAAACATGAATGCGGCAAGCACCGCATAGCCTACGGGAGAGGTAAAATAGGAAACAAATTCCCTTTTAAATATCGCTGACATTGTTATTTTCCTCCTCTGCCTTACCTGTAATAATTGAAAGATATGTATCTTCAAGAGAAACTGCGACCGGCTTCATTGAAAGGATACAGAGATCTGTCTTTGCAGCAGCCCTGAATATCAGCCTTCGCACATCTCTGCTGCTTTCGACCGTAAATTCAAAGCAGCCCTTCTCACATTCTCCGATATCATTTACGGCAACAACTCCGTCAACCTTGCTGAGAAGTGAGTGGACAGTCTGTCTCCTTCCCTCAACTATGATATCGAGGCGGTGAGTTGCGCTTCCCGTATGCGTCATATCCGAGGTAAGCCCCTGAGCAGCGATCTTTCCGTGGTTAATTATGATTATCTTATCGCATACTGCCTGTACCTCTGACAGAAGATGAGAGGAAAGAATTATCGTATGATCTTTTCCGAGATCACGGATAAGCCGACGTATTTCTATTATCTGTTCCGGATCAAGTCCGACCGTAGGCTCGTCAAGTATAAGCACCTTCGGATCTCCTAAAAGAGCCTGAGCAAGTCCTACTCTCTGACGATAGCCCTTTGACAGATTCTTTATTATCCTGTTTCTGACATCGGATATCTTTACGTCCTCGCATATTTTGCTGATATGCTCCTTCATCGGCAGGCGTACCTTCTTAAGCTTAAACATGAATTCAAGATACTTCTCCACCGTCATATCATTATAAAGCGGAGGCTGTTCCGGAAGATAGCCTATCATCTTCTTTACTGCGGCAGGCTCCTCCATAATATCCTTGCCGTTTATCTCAACGCTTCCGCTGTCGGAGGAAAGGTAGCCGGTGATGATATTCATTGTGGTGGATTTTCCCGCGCCGTTCGGACCGAGAAAGCCGAGTATCTCTCCCTCCGAAATGGAAAAGCTGACATTATCGAGAGCCTTGTTTTTAACATAGGTTTTTGACAGATTTTTGACCTTTATCATATTTATCATCCCTTGTTTTCAAATTATCAGATATCTATATCGAGTAAAACAGGACAATGATCGCTGCCGTATATATCTGAAAGGATATCTGCATTCCTGATCTTATCTCTGATACGGTCGGATACGATAAAATAATCTATACGCCAGCCCGCATTGTTTTTTCTTGCGTTGAAGCGGTATGACCACCAGCTGTAGCGTCCGACAGCGTCCGGATACATAAAGCGGAAGGTGTCCGTAAAACCGCTTTTGAGCAAAACATCTATTTTTCCCCTTTCCTGATCTGAGAAGCCCGCATTTCCGGCATTGGCTTTGGGATTTTTCAGATCTATCTCATTATGAGCTACATTAAGATCTCCGCAGTAGATGACCGGTTTTGTCTTATCAAGCTTCATCAGATATTCTCTCAGATCATCCTCCCACTGCATACGGTAGTCTATTCTCAGCAGTCCATCCTTTGCGTTCGGAGTGTATACATTCACAAGATAATAACTTCCCATATCAAGAGTTATCATTCTGCCCTCATGTGAATGTTCCTCTATCTCCATTCCGTTATATACAACGCTTTCGGGCTGATGAGGGGTAAATACGGCTGTTCCTGAATAGCCCTTTTTTTCGGCGCTGTTAAAATATTTGTTATAGTCATCAAGAGGTATCTCAGCCTGTCCCTCCTGCATTTTGGTTTCCTGCAGACACATAAAATCAGGCTTCAGTTCCTTGACAACGTCAATGAATCCCTTCTGCAAACAGGCTCTCAGCCCGTTCACATTCCATGATACAAACCTCATACCACATTTTTCCTTTCATTTACTCTAAAGAATCCTAATTTGTGCTTTCCCAACAAATCTAAGCTCTTCATTTCAGGAAATTTGCACAAAGGCTCTTATAGCTTACTAAAATATTATATCATATTTAATATGGCATAAGCAAGTAAAACAGAATAATATTCATTTTCTTATTATAAAACTGTAATATTATATTAAGTAAAAGAGCTGTCACACAGCATTTTCACGCTTATGTGACAGCATCATTTTTTATCCGGCTGCGCTAATATCGTATTTATCAATATAAAGTATAATCATTGACACTGCTTATGCCCCCTGAGTTTACGAAGGGGGGATTGGTATTATGCTTACATATAGTGAAATCATCACTACAGCAGCATTAGTTGTATCAAT